>JACDAV010000421.1 GCA_013695255.1 Chloroflexota bacterium | reverse complement strand
CGTCGAGGATGAGCAGCTCCGGGCGGTGCTGGAGCGCCACCACGAGGCCCACCTTCTGCTTGTTGCCCTTGGAGTACTCGCGGAAGCGGCGCGAGGGGTCGAGGGCCAGCCGCTCGATCAGCTGCGCCACGTGGGTCCGGTCGACGCCGCCGCGCAGGTTCGCGAAGTACTGGATCGTGTCGGCGCCGGTGAGCCGGTCGTACAGGTCGAACTCGCCCGGCAGATAGCCGACCCGTCGGTGGATCGCGACCGGATCGGCGGTCGTCTCGATGCCGAACACCTCTGCCCGCCCCGAAGTCGGCCGGATCAGGTCGAGCAGGATCCGCATGGTCGTGGTCTTCCCCGCCCCGTTCGGCCCCAGGAACCCGAAGACCTCGCCCTGACGGACGTCGAGATCCACGTCGACGATGCCCCGGTGCACGCCGTAGCTCTTCGACAGGCGCTCCGTGTGGATGACGGATGGCATCGTCCAATTCTGAACGAAGCCCGGAGGTGCGGCCGATAGGGCAGCAAGGCCACCGGGCGATGGCCTGTACGCTCCCCCGGTGGCAGCGACCAGATCGCACCCGGGGGACCCCACGTGAGGAAAAGCATGTCGTTCGTCGGACGTGTGCTGCGCGACGCCTTCCGGTTGCTCTCGATCGCGCCGCCCGATCTCCTCCTGGTCGTCGTGGCCATGCTGCTCGTCGGAGCGGTCCTCGCCAACGATCCCGGGCTCGGCCTGCTGGGAGTGACCTGGGATTTCGCAGGCGTGACCCTGCTCGTCGGTGGTCTGGTCGGCCGACCAGCTCCTGACCGGCTGCCGGCCGCGGCATCCCGCGTGGCCCGGCGCATCGTGGCCGTCATCGGGCAGACCCTCGTCCTGATCGCGATCTTCCTCGGAGTCGCCGCCGTCGCGGGCGTCATCTCCATCCCGGTCGTGGCGGTCGCGGGGCCCAGCGTCGGGCTTTCGATCGAGGACCTCGCCACGTTCGACCTGCTCGACCCGCCGCCGGCACAGCGCACGCTGGGCCTCGTGCTCCTCTCGATCATGGGCCTCCTCTTCGCGCTGGTCTTCGGACGCCTCCTGCCGGCACAGGCGATCGTGCTCGAGCGGGAGGTTGGCGCCGTCGCCTCGATCCGCCAGTCCTGGGCCCTCACGCGCGGTCGCACCCTGGCCTGCGCGGCGCTCATGTTCCTGGTGACCGTGGCCGGCTCGGTCATCGTCGCGCTCCTGCCGTCCGGGCCGGGGGCGATCCTCGGGGTCCTCCCCGCCGTATTCGGGGTCGCGGTGGGGGTGGCCGTCGATCGGCAGCTTCGGCCGGGGCCCGGAACGTCGGCGGCCGGTCCGTCAGCCTAGGATCGGGGACGGGTTCCTGCCGTCCATGGAGCTCGGCGGGCGTGCCCGACTGCTGGCGGGCTGGCGCCGGGCGATCGAGCGGCTCGTGGCCGGGCGGAGCCCGGCGGCGACCGGCGACCCAGCCGTACGGCGACGCGTAACGTAACGCACCGACCCACAACTGTCCCGATGCGCCTGTGGGCCGCGGAGATGATCCTCGCCTTCCTGGCCGGCATGGCGACGATGCCTTCTCTCCCGCCGAACCGACCGAGCGATCCTCGTGACCGGTCAGCTTCCCGCGTAGCGGCTGTCGGCGCCGAAGAGCTCGCGCGACAGGACCGCGACCCTATCCAGGTCGAGCTTGAGCGTCCAGCTGCCGCCGGTGCTCGAACTGGGGGGGTGATGCGAATACGGCGGGCCGAGCACGACGCGGTCGCTCGCGGCATCCATCGACTGGGCGATCTGGAACGCCTGGCCGATCTCCGACGCGGGATAGCTCGTCCGGATGATCTCGGCCGCCGCGCTGACGAGCTCGGGCAGGCGCGGCAGCATGCCCGGATCGGTCAGCTTCTGCCTCAGCGCGAGCAGGATCTGCTGCTGCCGTGCCGCCCGCGTGAAGTCGCTGTCCCCGGCGCCTTTGCGCGTCCGCACGTACGCCAGCGCCATCTCCCCATCGAGCTGCACCGGGCCGGCGGGCAGCGATAGACCGGATGGTCGGCCGTC
>JACDAV010000419.1 GCA_013695255.1 Chloroflexota bacterium | reverse complement strand
TCCTCGACGCATGGCGCCCTTATCGGGAGATCACTCGGTTGCTGCGCGAACAACGCGCGAGGTGGCAACCGGGCAGGTCCTACCCGCCTCATTTCGCGGGCTCGGCTCGGAAGCAGGAACTTTGGGACAGCTGCCGTCTTCTGATGGCGGTCGTGCCAATCGAGGAGCCTGCGAACGGGTTCGAGGCAACTCTCCAGGCCGCACGACGTGTGTGCGACACCATGGTTAGTCTGCCCGAGGGTTCGTGGGAGTTCACCGACGACGACTGGAAAGAGTTCCTGCTAGTTCGAATGGACACCGACCCCAGCAGCAAGCGTCTCGAGCTAAAGGGCCGTACTCGACTGGGGCGGTTCGTCGACCGACTGCGAGGCAACTAGGTTCAGCCCGACGGGACAGGCGACGCCGGTCCCGTTGGCACAATCATACCCGCCCGGGTTCTTGGCCAGGTACTGCTGATGGTCGTCCTCGGCGAAGTAGAAGGGACCCGCCTCCGCGATCTCGGTCGTGATGGCGCCGTAGCCGGCTGCCGTCAGGCCCTGCTGAAATCGGGCCCGGGACGCGGTGGCGGCGCGCTGCTGGACGTCCGAGTGGACGTACACGGCGGACCGGTACTGGGTGCCCACGTCGTTGCCCTGACGCATTCCCTGGGTCGGGTCGTGGCCCTCCCAGAACGACCGGAGGAGCTCCTCGTAGGCCAGCGTCGCGGGATCGAAGACGACGCGGACCACCTCCGCGTGCGCGGTGCGACCGCTGCACACCTCGCGATAGGTGGGGTTCGGTGTCTGGCCGCCCTGGTAGCCGACCGCCGTGACCCACACGCCCGGCACCTGCCAGAAGATGCGCTCGGCGCCCCAGAAGCAGCCGAGACCGAAGTCGGCGATCTCCAGCCCGGCGGGATACGGCGGGGTCAATCTCCGTCCGGTGACGAAGTGCGGCGGCGGGTCGCCGATCGGCCGGTCGCGACCGGGCAGGGTCTCGGCCGGGGAGGGGAAGGTGGCCTTGGGGGTGCGGAAGAGGAACATCGCCGGATTCTAGCTCCGGGGCCCGCCGCGCCCATGACGACGCCGTGACGTGACCAGGCGAGGGCGCCGCGATCCCGGCACGCAGTCCGCCACTGTCGCGCCCTTGCAACACCGGTCAGGCGCACGTGACGAGCGTCCGGGGCGTCGGTCCCCGAATGCTGCGGCCGTCCGTTCGTCACGGAGGGAGACACGACCATGACCGACTACGAGCGCACCACGGTGCGCGAAACCGTCGCTGACCCGGCGCCGGCGCCAGTCGTCACGCGCGACGCGTACGAGCGTGACCGGGTGGTCACCCGAGAGGCCAGCTACCGATCGGGGCCCACCACCGGTGAGGTGATCCGGCGGGTCGTGATGCTGCTGTTCGGCATCCTGCAGGGCCTGCTGCTGCTGCGGATCGTCCTGCTGCTTCTGGCGGCCAACGTGGGCAACGACGTGGTGGCCCTGATCCTCGGCGTCACGGATCCCTTCGTCGAGCCGTTCCGCGGCATGTTCTCGCTCAACCGCGTGACAGCGGACCGGAGCACCCTGGACGTCGCGGCGATCGTCGCCCTGATCGGCTGGACGCTGATCGAGGCCCTGATCATCGCGATCCTCAGCCTCGGGGCGCGGCGCGGCGAGGACGCCACGGCCTGACGTCGGGCCGAAGGCCCGCCCGCCCGAGAAGCCAACCGAAACGACGCCCGGCCATCAGGGTCGCGGCGTCGTTTCGCGTCCGCCGCGGCGCTCGTGATACGCCTGACGAGGCCATCCCCTCGCGTCGCCGACGGCGGTCGGCCGGCCACGGCTGCGTGCTACCCTCGCGGCCAGCAGAACGGCCCGTCGGGCCGGCCGGGACGGAGCGGGAACCAGGACCATGCGACTGACCGACTGGAGCCCGGGGGCACCTGGCTCAGAGGCGCTCGGCCCGAAGGTGCTGGCCGTCGTCCAGCCGGTGCTGCGCGCTCTGTGTGGCGACCGCGACCCCGAAGTCTGGATCGCCTGGGGCGACGACCCGGATGTGCGCTACGTGATCCTGGCGCCCGTCCCGGCCGGACTGGTGACCTGCCACGTTCGGGTCAACGTGCCGGGCGAAGGTCCGCGGGCAAGCGCCAAGCTGGGGCGCTGGCCGCGCGTCCAGATCGGCGAGCTGGCCATCGAGGCACAGGGCGGTCACCGGCTGATCTCGTTCCAGATCGAGGGCCAGGTGATTCGCGGCGCCGGCGACGTCGTGGACCGGGTGGCCGCGTTCGCCCTCACCGTGTTCGCCGCGATGGACGGGCGCCCGGCGGCCAGCCCGTCGCCCGTGCTCCCCAGCCCGGACGATCCCTCGGAGCAGTCCATTCCGCTGCCGCCCCCGCGGGCATCGCAGCCGGCGTGACGCCGGCCCGCCCGCCGGAAGTCGAGGCGGTCATCTTCGATCTCGACGGTGTGATCGTCGACTCCGAGATCTGGTGGGACGCCCCGCGGCCTGCCTGGTCGTGGAGGACTCGCTCAACGGCGTTCGGTCGGCCAAGGCGGCCGGCATGACGGTCGTCCTCGTTCCCAACCTGGCCGTGCCCCCGGCGCCGGGAGCTGCCGAGGCGGCGGACGTCGTGCTCGAACGGCTGTCAGAGCTGCGGCCCGGGACGGTCCTCCGAGCCGGCGACGCACATGGGAGCTGAGCGAGGGGTCAGCGGTCCGGCGGCGCATCTGCCCGGTCCCCGCGTGGCGCCCTGGCGCCGGACGATTCGCTACTGGGCATCCCGGATCGTCGTGGCGGCGGTGTTCCGGTGCTGGTTCCGGATCCGGGTCGAGGGGCGCCAGCGGGTGCCGGACGGCCCCGCCGTCCTGTGCTTCAACCACCTCAGCTGGAGCGACCCGTTCGTCCTGATGGCCACCCTCCCGATGCGGCCGCGGCTGTTCTTCTTCGGACCGAAGGAAGAGGACATGGCGGTCGGAGGGCGCAACCGGCTGCTCTCGTGGACCGGTGCGACGGTGCCATACAAGCCGGGCAAGAACGACCTTCTCCAGGCCTCGCGCGCGGTGCGGGCCGTCTTCTGGTCCGGCGGCACGCTGGCGATCGCGGGCGAGGGGACGATCCACCGCCGGGAATCCGAGCTGCTGCCGCTCAGCGAGGGAGCGGCCTACTTCGCCCTCAGCTCCGGCGTGCCGATCGTTCCGCTGGCGATCAACGGAACGAGCTGGCTGCGCTTCGGCGGGCGGATCGTGGTCCGGGTCGCCGAGCCGATTCCGGCCAGCGGCCGTCCCACCCGCGAGGCGATCGCCCAGCTCACCCAGCGGACGTTCGAGGCGCTTCATGCGCTCGTCGCCGACCAGCCGGAGCTTCCGCGTCCGGGGCCGGTCGGCCGCTGGCTGACCGAGCTGTTCAACGAGTGGCCGGACGAGGAGCGGCGGCCGCCGGCGGGCTGATCGGCCAGACAGGCAGGGTCGCCGTCCGCCGAGCCGCGCCCTGGCCTCTGGCATACTCCCGCCGACCGGAGTCCGCTACCCGGTGCCCGCGAGGAGAGAGAGTGTGGCGACCACTGGACTGTCCGCCGACCCGTCCGAGTATCGCGGTCGGCTGGCCGACCAGACGGACGAGCAGATCGACGCCTGGACGGCGGAGCTGATGCGCGACGTGGCGATCCGCCGGGGAGTGCTGCAGGTCATCGAGGACTTCCGACGCGCGGCCGGCCTCGACGAACGTCAATTCGAACGGGTGTTCGCAACTGGCGGAGGGCCACCCGCGATGCTTGGTCGGGACGACCGCGGTCGGCTCATGGTCCCGGCCATCACCCTGTACGCGCTCGTGCCCGGCATCCGGGGCCAGGTGAGCGACGGCCGCGATCGGCTGATCGAGTACCTCGTCGCGAACTTCCACGAGCTCGTCTACGTCTGAGCCCGCCGGGCCGGACCGCCTCTCGCCGAACTGGGCGACGCGCGGTCCGGTTCGCCGGTTGGCGGCGTTCGTCCGCCTGACGCATCCGTTTCCGGTTCTGGTCGACGGCCTCGCCACGGGAGCCGTGGTCGTGCTGGCTGGCGGATCGACGGTCGTGGTCAGCGCGCTCGCCGCTGGCATGATGTCGCTGCAGGCGGCCATCGGTATCGTCAACGACGTGGTTGACGCACCGCTCGACGCCGGCCGGAAGCCCGGCAAGCCAATCCCGGTCGGCCTGGTGGGGCCGCGGGCCGCGGTGAGGCTGGCCGTCGTGGCGGCCGCCGCCGGCCTGATCCTCAGCGCCCTGCAGGGCTTGCCCACCCTCGCCGTGGCCACGCTGATCCTCGCGGTCGGTTTCCTCTACGACCTGCGGTTGAAGGGAACCGCTTGGTCATGGCTGCCCTTCGCCGCCGGGATTCCGCTCCTGCCGGTGTACGCCTGGGTGGGGGCCACGGGATCCGTTCCGACGCTGTTCGGCACCCTGCTGCCGGCCGCGTTCTGTGCCGGAGCGGCGCTGGCCATCGCCAACGCGATGGTGGATGTGGAGCGCGATCGCGACGCCGGTGTCAGCTCTGTCGCGCTGACCCTCGGCCCCCGCCGGTCATGGTGGGTGCACCTGGTCCTGCACGCGGCTGTCGGTGCCATCGCCTCTGCGAGCCTGCTGGCCAGGGGCGTGCCGCACGCCGTTGTGCTGGTCGGCGTCGCCGGGCCGGCGGTCGTGGTCGGCGCGGGGGTGGCGCTGGCCGGCGCTCGGGCCGCCGATCATCGGGAGCGGGGTTGGGAGCTCGAAGCGGTCGGCATCGCACTCCTCGCCGTGGGCTGGCTGCTTCTGGCCGCTCGCGCCTGACCTCCGGACGGCGCAGATCCAGGGGCCGCGCCCCTGGCCCGATCAGCGGCGGTCACCGCTCCGGACGACCGCGATGGCGTTCTCGAGCTTCAGCTTCGCGATCGTGAGGTACTTGGCCAGGTTGGCCCGATCGGTGTCCGGGATCGAGCGCATGACGTCCGGTGCCTGGAGCACCGATATCATGTCCTCGACCGCTTCGGCCAGCTGCTGCTTCGCCGCCACGAGGGACTCGTCGCCCGTCGGCGCGGGCTGAGGGTGGACCGGCACCCAGCCCGCCTGTGTCTCCTCGCTCGGCTCAACCGGCGCCTCCTCGGCCCAGCCGTCATCGCGCTCGGACCCGCTGTCCGCGGTGGCCGAACGGGCCCCGCGTCCCTCGATCCGATCTCGGAGCTTGACCAGCGACAGCTCGCCCCGGGCGACCTGCTCGGCCAGGCGCTTCCGCTTCTTGGGGTCGTCCACCTTGAGCAGCTCATAGGCGTGCGACAAGGTGTCTTTGCGCACAGACACGAGCTCGCGCACTTCTGGTGGAGCATCGGCCAGCCGAAGGCGGTTCTCGAGGTAGCCCTTGTCCTTGCCGAGCTTCTGGGCGAGCTTGCGGACGCTGTAGCCGTGGTCGCGGATCATCCGGTCGTACATCGCCGCCTCGTCCAGCGGCGAGAGGTCCTCGCGCTGGAGGTTCTCGATGATCGAGATCTCCAGGGCAGTCTCGTCGTCGATGTCGTCGACCAGGGCCGGGATCGTCTCGCGCCCGGCGGTCTTCGAAGCTCGCCAGCGGCGTTCGCCGGCGATCAGCTGATAGCGGTTGCCCGCGATGGGCCGAACGAGAATCGGCTGGAGAACGCCGTGCTCCCGGATCGAGGCGGACAGTTCCTGGAGCGTCTCCTCGTCGAACGCCAGCCTCGGCTGCTCGGGGTTCGAGTCGATCCGGTCGATCGGCAGCATCCGGACGCCCATCGAGCGAGTCGGGGATTCCGGCGACAACAGGCTGACGATCGCAGGCGAGAGCTCGGTGTCCTCGGCCAGTCGGCGGGCGGCTGTGGCTCGGAAATCAGGCCTGGCCAAGGTCGATCACCTCACGCGCTAGCTCGCGGTACGTGCGGGCCGCGTCCGACGTTCCGGCATACGCCGTGATCGGGCGGCCCACGAGTGGAGCCTCGCCGAGCTTGACGGTCGTACGGATGATGCTGCCGAAGACGTGGTGATCGCCGATCACCCGGAGCTCGTCGAGCATGTCCCTGGCGAGGTTCGTGCGTCCGTCGAAGAAGGTGGGCAACAGACCCAGGATCCGCAGGTTCCGGTTGAGCTTCAACCGGATCATGTTGATGACCTTGACCAGGTTGTTCAGTCCCTTCATGGCGTAGTACTGGGTCTGCACGGGGATGATGACGCCGTCCGCAGCGACCAGGCCGTTGACCGTAAGCAGGCCCAGGTTCGGCGGGCAATCGATGAGCGCGTAGTCGTACTTGTCGACGTGCTCCTCCAGCGCATCGCGAAGGATCTGCTCCCGGCCGAAAGCGGTGAAGAGCTCGCCCTCGGTGGAGGCCAGGTCGATGTGGGCCGGCGCGACGTCGATGCCCTCGGTCCCGGTCGATCGGATAATGTCGGCCAGGGTCGCCCGGCCGTCCGCCAGCACATCGGCCATCGACCGCTCGACGGTGTTGAGATTGATGCCGAGCCCGGCGGTCAGGTTGGCCTGCGGATCCATGTCGATGCAGAGGACCCGGTGCCCCTGTTCGGCCAGGGCGCCGGCGAGGTTGATCGCCGTGGTGGTCTTGCCGACCCCGCCCTTCTGATTCGCGATCGCGATCACGTTCGTCACCGGGGCTTCACCTCGCATGCACTCGGACCGACCGGCTCCGCTGGTGCGGCGGCGGAACGGGCGGTTCCGCCATGCTACCCGCCAGCTCTGCGCCGCGGACCCCCGTTATCCACACGTTCGGGAAGTTGTTCACCGTTTCTGTGGATAGATCAGGCTCTGCCGTGGACGGCTGCGACCGCCTCTATCATGCCGGTGTCCCTACACAGACCATGGAGGCGACCGGTGACGTCCACCAACGACGAACGCATCAGCCAGCTGGAGGCGATGCGGGCCGAAGCACTCCTCGGCGGTGGCCCGGCGCGGATCGAGCAGCAGCACGCGCGCGGCAAGCTGACGGCGCGGGAAAGGATCGATCTGCTGCTCGACCCCGGATCATTCGTCGAGCTGGATGCGTTCGTCACCAGCCGGTCGTCGGCCGTAGGCTCGGATGGCGAGCGCTTCCTGGGGGATGGCGTCGTCACGGGACACGGCACGATCGAGGGACGGCTGGTCTTCGTCTTCAGTCAGGACTTCACCGTGTTCGGCGGCTCCCTGTCAGAGGCGTACGCCCAGAAGATCTGCAAGGTGATGGACATCGCGATGAAGGTTGGGGCGCCGATCGTCGGCTTGAACGACTCCGGAGGCGCCCGGATTCAGGAGGGTGTGGTTTCCCTCGGGGGCTATGCGGACATCTTCCTGCGGAACACGATGGCGTCCGGCGTCGTTCCGCAACTGTCAGTGGTGATGGGTCCCTGCGCCGGCGGCGCCGTGTACAGCCCGGCCATCACGGACTTCACGATCATGGTCGAGGGCACGAGCTACATGTTCGTGACCGGGCCGAACGTGGTGAAGGCCGTGACGCACGAGGATGTGAGCGCTGAACGGCTGGGCGGAGCGAGGACCCACACGACAACGTCGGGCGTCGCGCATCTCGCGGCGGGCGATGAGGCCGAGGCCCTTGACACCGTTCGCCGATTGCTCGCGTTCCTGCCGCAGAACAACCTCGAGGCGCCGCCGGTCGTCGCGGCCGCGGACAGCGCAGATCGCATGGACGCGGCGCTCGACAGCCTCGTCCCGGACGATCCGCGGCGGCCATATGACATGCACGACGTGCTGAGGCGCGTGCTGGACGATGGCGCGTTCCTCGAGATCCAGCCCGGCTGGGCCGGGAACATCATCTGTGGATTCGGTCGGCTGGGTGGGCGGGCCGTGGGGATCGTCGCCCAGCAGCCGGCGGTGCTGGCCGGCGCGCTCGACATCGACGCGTCGACCAAGGCGGCCCGATTCGTCCGGACGTGCGATTGCTTCAACGTGCCGTTGGTGACGTTCGTGGACGTGCCGGGATTCCTGCCCGGCGTCGGCCAGGAACACGGCGGGATCATCCGCCACGGGGCCAAGCTCCTGTTCGCGTACTGCGAAGCCACCGTGCCCAAGGTGACGGTCATCACCCGCAAGGCGTACGGCGGGGCCTATGACGTCATGAGCAGCAAGCATGTGCGCGGCGACATGAACTTCGCCTGGCCGACCGCCGAGATTGCCGTGATGGGCGCCGAGGGCGCTGTCAACATCCTGTACCGGGATCGCCTGGCTGCAGCCGACGACCCCGCGGCGGAGCGGGCGCGTCTCGTCGAGGAGTACGAGCGCGAGTTCGCCAACCCCTGGGTGGCCGCTGGCCGGGGCTACGTCGACGACGTGATCCTGCCGCGCGAGACGCGGCCCCGTCTCATCGCCGCGCTGGGGATGCTGGCCACGAAGCGGGACACC
The DNA here is from genome assembly GCA_013695255.1 of Chloroflexota bacterium. Lineage (GTDB taxonomy): Bacteria > Chloroflexota > Limnocylindria > Limnocylindrales > CSP1-4 > JACDAV01. Next base: position 1,412 of record JACDAV010000419.1, on the reverse strand, counting down.
AATCCGCCTAAGAAGCACGGCAACATTCCGCTGTGAACGACGCTCAGGCTGCATTACCGGCCGGGGCGTCTTTGCACAAAGACGACCGCCCCCCGTTTGGCCGCCTCCTCGTCGCCAACCGCGGTGAGATCGCGGTGCGCGTGATGCGCGCCTGCCGCGAGATGGGCATCGAGACCGTCGCCGTCTACTCGGATGCGGACGCCGACGCGGCGCACGTGGACATCGCGGACATGGCCGTCCGGATCGGCCCGGCGCCCGCCGACCAGAGCTACCTGCGGGCGGAGGCGGTGCTCGACGCGGCGCTGACCACCGGGGCCGATGCGCTCCATCCCGGCTACGGCTTCCTGGCCGAGCGGGCATCGTTCGCGGCCGCGGTCGAGGGCGCCGGGATCACCTGGGTCGGCCCGGACGCCCGAGTGATCGAAGCGGTGGGCGACAAGCTGGCGGCTCGGCGCCTCGCGCAGTCCGTTGGGGTTCCGGTCGTCCCGGGCACGCTCGATCCCGCCCGGCTCCTCCCCGGCGCAGCCGTAGATCTGCAGATGGACGCCGATCGCGTCGGCTACCCGCTGCTGGTCAAGGCCGCAGCCGGCGGCGGCGGCCGGGGGATGCGCCGAGTCGAGGAGGCCCGCGAGCTGGCGGCTGCCCTTGACGCGGGTTCGGCCGAGGCGGCCTCGGCCTTCGGCGACGGTTCCATGTACCTCGAGCGCGAGATTCGTCCGGCGCGCCACATCGAGGTTCAGCTGCTCGGGGAGCGCGATGGGCGCGTGATCGCGGTCGGCGAGCGCGACTGCTCCGTCCAACGGCGCCACCAGAAGCTGGTCGAAGAGGGCCCCGCTCCGGGACTGGACACCGCCCAACGGCGTGAGCTTCATGAGCTGGCTGTTCGCGTCGGCGAGGCGGCCGGGCTCCACAACGCCGCAACGGCGGAGTTCCTGCTGGACGCGAGCGGCCGCTTCTGGTTCCTGGAGGTCAACACCAGGCTCCAGGTCGAGCATGGCGTCACGGAGCTCGTCGCCGACGTCGACCTCGTCCGCGAGCAGATCGGCCTGGCCGCGGGCAGACCGCTGTCGCTCGAAGCGATGCGGGCAGCGGAGCGGGCGACGGTCCCGGAGCGCCATGCCATCGAGGTCCGCCTTTCAGCGGAGGACCCGGGCAGAGACTTCGTGCCCGCTCCCGGGCGGATCGGCCGATGGGCGATGCCTTCCGGTCCGGGTGTGCGGGTCGACACGGCGGCGCGCGCGGGTGATTTCGTTTCCCCGGACTACGACCCGCTCGTCGCCAAAATTCTCGTCGTCGCCGCCGACCGCACCGCGGCGGTTCAACGCCTGTGCCGCGCGCTCGACGAGGTGGAGATCACCGGCATCCAGACCACCTTGCCCTTCCATCGCTTCCTGGCCCGCCATCCGACGTTC
>JACDAV010000417.1 GCA_013695255.1 Chloroflexota bacterium | reverse complement strand
GGGCTGGAGGTCGGAACCGCCGTCGGTGGGACGGTCGGCCCGGGTGTCGGCCCGGGTGTCGGCGGCCCTGACGGTGGCGGGCTGGCACCCGGCGTCCCGGACGGCGCAGGCGAACCACTCGGTCCCGGACTCGGAGCCGGAACCGGCGGGTCGAGCAGGTTCTGCGGTGAGGGTGACGCCTGGACGAACCAGTCAGCGGCGTTGTCGTTGGTATCGGTGGCATTGCCGGCCGTGCCGCCGGGCCGACGCTCCGTGCTGGAACCGGCCGGCGGCGGCAGCGCGGGCATGGCCTCGACGAAGGCGTTCGTGGCGTCGCCCCAACCGATCGCGTCGATCGGTGCGCCGCCGACCGGTCGGAGGACGACCGTCCCGCCCGTCGCGGCGAGACCGCCCGTATAGCTCGAGTCGGCGACCGACACGTACACGCCGCCGGCATTCGCGAGCAGCAGGCGCTGGCCAGGCCCGAGGGGCCGCGTCTCCGTCCACATTGCCTTGCGCGTGACGGTCGATCCCGAAGCCGTCACATAGACGATCTCGAGACCCAGGAGGTCCACCGAGCCCGACCCCGCGTTCACGAGCTCGATGAATTCGTCGCTCGCCGAGACACCGCCTGTCGACACCTCCGAGACGAGGAGCGTCGAGGGACTCCAGGCGACGTCCGCGAGCGGCACGGCCGCGGATTGCCCCGCGGTGCCGAAGAGCGCGGATGGCCCCGCCGTGCCGAGCGCGACCGAAGTCAGAACGGAGACGAGGCAGAGCGCGGCCGCTGCCGCACGTCGAGCGCGAGCCATCGGGGACCTCCCGGCGGGGCAGGCGGATCGGGCGGCTGGATGGCGGGTGGACCCGATGTGTACCACTCGCGCCTTACCTGCCACGCATCCGCGGCTTTGCCGGGACGTACCGGACGCGGGCGGCCTCGGCGGATCGACTACGATCTCCGCATCCCGCACTGTCCAGGAGAAGCTGTGGCCCGCGCCAAGCGCACCGTTCGCGCCGATGCCCGTCGTCGTTACCGCGCCCAGATGGAGGGCGACGGCGAACCGCGAGAGGCTGGCGAGCTTGGCACGGACGCCGGCGAGGCGACCCGGCCGCCCGCCGCACCGTCCGTCTCCGATGCCCGCCGACCGGGGCGTTCTGTGCCTCGAGCCGGGCTTGCCCAGGACCTGCCCGCGCCCGCGGGCGGGATCCGCAATGCGTTTCGCATGGCGTTCCGACCGCTGAACCTGCGCGAGGACCTGGCGCTGCTGCCGCGGCTGCTGGCCAATCGGGCCTTCTGGCTCCCCTGCCTCATCGCGGGCGCGGTGGCCGCCGTCATCCTGGCTACCCGTGGCACGGAGCTGATCACCAGCCAGTTCCTGTCCCAGTACTTCCTCGGGCCGGCGCCCATGGGCGCCCTCTTCCTGGCGGGTTTCCTCGCTCCGAGGGCGAGCTATCTGATCGGCGGCCTCGTGGGGCTCGTGTCAGCAGTTCTGACGTCGATCGTGGGAACGGCCCTGCTGGAGCCGGGCACGGGCGTCGAGGCGGCCGCGATCGTCGGGACGCTGGTGTATGCACCCATCACCGGCGTCTTCTTCGCTTCGGCGGCCGCCTGGTACCGGCGGTTCCTGCATCTCGCCAGCCCGGCCCGGCAGATGGCCGCCCGGCGTCCACCACCGCCGCGTGGCAAGCCTGCCCGGGGCCGCTGAACAACGACCTGACGCCGGCGCGGCTGGCGTTTCCGCTAACCGAGCCGCCGCATTCCGGCGTGGCCCATCTGCCGGACGCCGTCGGGTGACGCGGGTCCGCCGACCGTCGTCGCGAGCTCGACCAGCGGCCCGACCTCCCGGGCGACGACGTTGACCACCTCACCCTCCCGCTGCAGCTCCCCGTCCACGACCAGCAGCGCGTGGCGCCGGACCACCCCGCGCAACCGCGCCCAGGTGTCCGGCCACAGCGTCACGTTGACCATCCCGGTCTCGTCCTCGAGCGCGAGGAAGACCGTCCCGCGCGCGGTCATCGGGTGCTGGCGGGTGACGACGAGCCCGCCGATCCGCACCCGACCCGGGCGGCGCGATGCGAGGCCGGCGTTCGGGACCGCCCCGAGTCGCGCGAGCGCCTCGCGATACAGCCCGACCACCTGCCGCCGCGCGTCGAGCCCGATCACGGCATAGGCGTCCCCGATCCGCTCGGTCTCGGTGATCGCCGGCAGCGCCGGCGCCTCGGTCGCCGGCAACCGCAGGTCCATCGGAC
>JACDAV010000411.1 GCA_013695255.1 Chloroflexota bacterium | reverse complement strand
GGTCATGGCGCGCTTCCTGGCCGTCGCCGCCGAGGCCGTCCCCGCCGAGCCGGCACGGCTGGTCCGCGCGATCGCCAGCCCCGACCGGCGCGCCAGCGAGCTGGCCCTCGAGACGCTCTGCACGCCGATGTACGCCAGGGCCGCCCGGGCGCTGCTGCGCGACACGATCTCACCGGACATCCTCCATGCCGGCACGAAGTACAACGTCATCCCGGGCGAGGCGGAGCTGACGATCGACTGCCGGCTGCTGCCGGACACGGACGAGGCGGCGATGCGGGCCGAGGTGATCCGGCGCCTCGGCGATCTGGCCGACGCCTGCGCGGTGGAGCTGCTGAACTTCGGGCCACCGGTCGAGTCGCCGATCGACACGCCGCTGTACGAGCTTCTCGAGTCGACCCTCCGCGACCACGACCCGGACGGCGTGCCGGTGCCCGGCATGCCGCCCTTCGCCACGGATGCCAAGCACATGGCCCGCCTGGGCGTCCCGACCTACGGCTTCTCGCCGCTCCGCCTGGACCCCGAGGAGCGGTTCCTCGAACGGTTCCACGGCGTGGACGAACGAGTCGGGCTCGACGCGCTCCGCTGGGGACTCCCCGTCCTGTACGACGTGGTGCGCCGCTTCTGCGGCTGAGCCGGGCGCGCCGGTCAGCCGGTCGAGCCCCGGATCAGGCGTCCGCGCCGCGAGATCGCGTGCGTCGCCAGGGCCGCCACGCCCATCGCGACCAGCGTCCGCTCCGCGGTCGGCAGCGGACGCACCGCGGACAGGAACTGGTCTGCCCGCGCGCGGTCGACGACCCGCAGGACAGCCCGGCCGCGCCGCGTCAGCAACAGCGTCCGCTGGCGGCGGTCCTCGCGCTCGGGGCGCCGCTCGACGAGGCGGCGCCGGACCAGCCCGTCGACGAGCCGGCTGGTCGCGGACGGTGAGCGGCCGATGGCGTCGGCGAGGTCCGACACGGTCGTGGTCCGGCCCTCGGCGAGGACGTACAGCGCGGCCAGCTGCGTGAAGCCGAGTCGCAGCTCGCCGAGCTGCGACGCGAACCCGACGACGAGCTCGCGCCAGAGTGCCCGGCCCATCGCGACGCGCTCGGAGATCTGGCGGACGTTGGTGATGCGGGCGCCGGCAGCCACCACGTGCGCGGACAGGTCCGCCTCGAAGGTCCGTGCGATGGTTCGGGACGAGGGCGCCCGCCGGGGCCGGCGGGGCACTCGCTGTCGTTCGGTCACCATTGCCGGAAGGTAGCGCCGTCGCCAGATCCGTGCAATCGTGCATGCATCTCACGCTCGGCCAGACCGTCCCGGCGGACAATGCGCGCACTCCCCGCCAACGAGGTCGCATGACCCGCATCGCGTTTGTCTTTCCCGGCCAGGGCTCCCAGGTCGTCGGAATGGGCCAGGCTCTCGCCGCCGCCTCGCCGGCCGCCGCCGCGGTGTTCGCGCGTGCCGATGATGCGCTCGGCGAGTCGCTCAGCGAGCTCGCCTGGACGGGGCCGGCGGATGCGCTCGACCGGACGGAGAACGCCCAGCCCGCGCTCCTCGCGACGTCGATCGCGTACCTCGAGGCGATGCGCGAGCGGTGGGGCGCCGACGGGCCTGAGCCGGCGTTCGCGGCCGGTCACTCGATGGGCCAGTACAGCGCCCTGGTCGCCGCCGGGGGGCTGGCGCTCGAGGACGCCGTTCGCCTGGTCCGCGAGCGGGGCAGGCGGATGCAGGCGTCCGGCAGCGGGCGCGACGGCATGATGGCCGCGATCATCGGGCTGGACGACGCGCGGCTGCCGGAGCTGGTCGACGAGGCATCGCGAGCGGGCGTCTTCGGGATCGCCAACCGCAACGCGCCTGGCCAGGTCGTCGTGTCCGGCGAACGGACCGCGATCGAGGCGGCTCTCGACATCGCGAAGGGGCTCGGTGCCCGCCGGGTCATCGTCCTGCCCGTCAGCGTGGCTGCCCACTCCCCGCTCATGGCAGAGGCGGCAGCCGGTCTGCGCGAGGTCCTCGAGACGGTGCCCTTCGCGGACCCCGTGCCGCCGCTTCTGGCCAACGCGGACGCTCGACCGCTCAGGACGGGCGACGCCTGCCGCGACGAGCTGATCGAGCACCTGACCGCCGGCGTCGACTGGCTGGCCGCCGTCCGGGCGATGGAGGATGCCGGGGTCTCGACGTTCGTGGAGATCGGCCCCGGGCGGGTGCTCACCGGTCTCGTCAAGCGGATCGCTCCCGACGCCGTTGCCCTCGCGGTCGACGACCCGACCGCGCCGGACGGCCTCGCCATGCCAACCTTGCCGACCCACGCGATCAGCTGAACCGGGCGGTTCGCGGCCGCCCAGCC
>JACDAV010000394.1 GCA_013695255.1 Chloroflexota bacterium | reverse complement strand
CGCCTCGGGCTCCGGTGCGCGCACCCGACGCCAGCCCGTGCGCGTCCGGCGCACCCCGTCGGCCCCCGGCGGCCCGTCGACCGATCCCGGCGGAGCCAGCCGATCCTCGTCCGCCGGCCGGAGCGTGTACGTGTTCCAGCGGTTGGCAGCCTTGCTGGTCCCGTCGCGGGCCCACGACTCGACGGCTTCGGCCGCTGCGTCGAGCAGCTCGTCCAGGCGCTGCCGCTCGTCCGGCGCGAAGGTGCTCAGGACGTGGTCGACGGCGCTGCGCGTCGGGTCGCCGATCCCCACCCGCAGCCGGCTGAACTTCTCCGTCGCGAGCTCGCCGATGATCGACCGCAGCCCGTTGTGCCCGCCGGCGCTGCCCGCCTCGCGGAACCGGAGCTTGCCGAAGGGCAGGGCGAAGTCGTCGGTCACGACGAGGAGGTCATTGAGCGGGGCGTGCTCGCGGGCGAGGACCTTCCGGACCGCCAGACCCGAGTCGTTCATGAACGTCAGCGGCTTGACGATCGTCAGGTCCAGCCCGCGGAAGCGGCCCATCGCGATCGCGGAGGCATCACGCGTCCGGCCCTTGCCGGACCAGCCCGCGATGTCGGCCAGCCGGTCGAGGACCATCCAGCCGATGTTGTGGCGCGTCTGGGCGTACCGGTCACCCGGGTTGCCGAGCCCGACGACGATCTTCACGACACCTCCGTGGCTTCTCCCCGTGGTCGGCGGCGACCAGGGTCCGGCGTTCGGTCGCTGTCGCACTCGCAGGCGCGCTGTCGCTCTCACGGGCGCGCTGTCGCGATCACGGGCACGCGGAAGGGGCCCGATCCCGTCCGGGAGGGCCCTCGGGCTCGATGGTACCGCCGATCCGGTGGCGCGTCCGCGCCTGGCTCTCTGCGGCTTGGCGCGCCGTTGGCGAGTGCGGCCGGCGCGAGCGCGGGCCGTGGCGAGCCCCGTGGCCAGGGCGAGCCCCGAGGCCAGGGTGAGCCCCATGGCCAGGCGTCGCCGTGGCGAGTGCCTTCCCCGCCTATGCGCGTGGGCCGCATAGGGGGCGGGCAGGGCGGACGTGTGGCGGCCGAATCCGGCGAGGGCGATGCGACCGTAGGCGCATGAACCGGCGCGTGGAAGCAGCGCATCAGCGATCGCAGGTGCTGCTTCGCTCCCCGTTTATGCCTCATGCGTCGCATGACGACGGGCGCGTCGCCGGCCCGATATGCGGCCGACACGCATGGCCCAAGCGGGACGTTTCCCCGCGCCTCTCCGGGGGGCTGCCGGCGCGAGCCGGGCGGCAGGCGCCCGCTGGCGGCTTCCGGCTCGGGCTCGACGTCAGCGCCCGACGCCGGCCAGCAGCTCCTGCTCCAGGGCGCGCATCGCCACCTCGTCAGCCGGCTCGGCGTGCTCCCAGCCGCACACGTGCAGGGTGCCGTGGGTCGCCAGGAGGAGGAGCTCGTCGGCCGGCGACCAGCGGACGTCACCGGTCTGACCGCCACGCCCGCCCTCGGCCTGCTCGACCGCCCGCTCGACCGAGACCACGACGTCGCCGAGCGACTGGCGAGCGCCGGGTGGAAGGTGGAACACCGGCGGTTCGGGCGAGGTCGACGAGAGAGGGCGGCGAGCCGGATGCGCAAATGCCTCCGGTGGGAGGAGCGGGAAGGAGAGCACGTCGGTCGGGCCCGTCTTTCCCATGTGGCGCGCGTTCAGGCCAGCCAGCGCACGGTCGTCGGTCAGCGTCAGCGCGAGGGAGGCCGGGCCGGCGGCACCACCGGCCGCCAGGGCTGCGGCGACGGCGCGAGCGAGGACCGCGTCGGGAACGAGGCGGGGCACGCCCGGCTCACGATGGACGTCGATCCGCCAGGGCGGCAGGTAGATCGGGCGCACAGGGTGCCGGGCGACGTGGCGCTACGACGCGCTCGGCCCGCCCCCCGCGGCGCGCCGCGATTCCAGCTCGACGACCTTGTTCTGTGGGTAGGCGATCCGGGTGTGGTACATGCCCAGCAGCTGGCCGACGAACGCGTCCTTGATCCGATCCACGTCACGGAGGGTCAGGTCGCACTCGTCGAACTGGCCGTCGGCGAGCCGCTCCTCGATGATCCGGCTGACCATGGCCCGGATCGCCGGCTCGTCGCGGGCCGAGAGCGACCGAACCGACGCCTCGACCCCGTCCGCCAGCATGATCAGGGCCGCCTCGCGCGATTGCGGCTTGGGCCCGGCGTGCCGGAAGCGGGACTGGTCCACCTTGTCGGCCGCGGCCCGCCCCTCCGCCGTCTCGAGCCCACCGAATGGCGCCGCCGCGGCTGCGCGGGCTCGGGCATGGAAGTAGCTCATGACCGCCGTGCCGTGGTGCTGCGGGATGAACGAGATCACGACCTTCGGCAGCTTCCCCCGGTAGGCCAGGTCGATCCCGTCCGCCACGTGCTGCTTGAGCACCTGGGCGGACACCTCGGGTTGCAGCTGGTCGTGGATGTTGTCGCCGCCGGCCTGGTTCTCGATGAACGCCAGCGGGTTGGCGAGCTTGCCGATGTCATGGTAGTAGGCGGCGACGCGGGTGAGCAACGGGTCCGCACCGATCGCCTCGGCTGCGCGCTCGGCGAGGTTGCCGACCATGAGCGAATGGTGGTACGTGCCCGGAGTCTCGACGAGCAGGCGCCGGAGGAGGGGCTGGGACGGGTTGGCGAGCTCCAGGAGCTGGAAGCTGGTCAGGATCCCGAACAGGTGACCAAGGACCGCGAAGCTGCCGACCGCCGCCACGGCCGCACCGCCGCCCGAGAGAGCAGAGGCGCCCCACAGCTCGATGATTCCGCGCAGGTCCCGCGTGCCTAGCAACGAGAACGCCGACACGACCATGGCCTGGACGATGAAGACCGCGATCCCGGCCTGCAGGAACGTCTGGAGGCGATCGCCGCGGCGGATCGCCACGATCCCGCCGAAACCGCCGAGGAAGACGTACGAGGCCACCTCGAGCGACGCCCCGTTGACGGCGCCCGCGACGACGGCCAGCACGGCAGTCAGCACCGTGGCCGCGCCCGCGTCGAGCAGGATCGCCACGAGCATGCCCACCGCGGCGGTCGGGATGAGGAACGGCAGCGCCTGCCGTCCGGCGGTCACCTTGAGGGCGAATGCCGCGAACACCAGCAGCACGCCCACCAGGATCAGGACGTTGTTGCGGTGCCACAGGTCCCGCCGGAAGCGCCAGACCCACGCCAGCAGGAGCCCGACCACGAGCGTCGCCAGCAGGAACCAGCCGGCCAGTCGGGCGACGTCCGGGGTTGCGCCGAGGAGCCCCAGCTGCTCGATGATCTCCAGGTCGGCGGGATCGATGAGATCGCCCGACCGGACGATCGCCTGACCCTGCCGCACGGACACCTGGACCGGGGCCACGAGCTCGGCCCGCCGGCTGCGCTCCGCCTCGGTGGCCGGCAGGCTGAAGCTGGAGTTGGCGACGATGAACGGGGAGATCATCTCGGCCGCCAGCTGTCGCTCCGCCTCGTTCAGCGCGCTGCTCATGCGCGCCGCGAGGTCCTGGCGGAAGGGCGCCACGTCCGCGTCGCGGAGCTCGGCCCGCTCGACCAGGTCGAGGACCCGCTCCGCCTCGGCCCGGACGGTCGGCCAGCGGCCCGGATTGAGCGCCAGCAGCGTCGCCCGCGTGTCGACCGTCAGACCCGGCAGCGCCTCCGACAGGATGGCGCGTCGCTCAGCCGGCTCGAGCGGCGAATCGAAGGCGGCCTCGACGGCGAGGAGCTCGCGCCGAAGCGCGCTGAGCTGATCGGCGGCGACGGCCGCGGCGTTGCGGGGCGTGTAGTCGTACTGCGGCGGCACCCCGGCCCGGGCTTCCTCGCGGCGCGTCTCGGTCTGGACGGCGCTCTCGAACGAGATCGCGCGCGGCGCCACGATGTCCGCCCGGGCGACGTCGCCGACGGTCAGCGCCAGCGGCTGGGGCGACAGGATGTCGATCCCCAGGATCAGCGTGAGGACCACCACGAGCACCGCAGCCGACGTGCCGAGCCGTCCGGCGTCCCGGCGGGTGAACCGCAGGCCCTCCTCGACGCGGCGGGTCAGCATCGCGGGCTCAGTGACCGGCCCCGTCGTGCGCGGCGAGATCGCGGCGGGCGAGGGTGGCCGCGACCAGCTCGCTCACCTGCCTGCCGTCCGCCCGCCCCCGCGTCCGCGGGGAGAGCCAGCCCATGACCTTGCCGAGCTCTCGCGGGGAGCCGGCGCCGGTCGTCTGGATCGCCTCGTCGACGAGCGCCTGCAACTCCGCCTCGTCGAGCGGCTGGGGCAGGAATCCCTGGAGGATGGCGATCTCCGCCTCCTCCTTGGCCGCGAGCTCCTCGCGATTGCCCCGGCGGAATGCCTCCACCGACTCGCGCCGGGTCTTCACCTCGCGCGTCAGCACCACCAGCAGCTCGTCGTCGCTCAGCTCGCGCCGCTCGCGTTTCTCGACCATGTAGGCGGCGGCCTGGGTCATGCGCAGGACGTCCCGACGCAGCGAATCGCCGGACCGCATCGCGGCCATTAGCTCCGTCTGGATCCGATCTCGGAGGGACACCGGAGATGGCACCTCGGGCGGGGTGAACGCCCGCGGGGCTCTGGTCAGCCCTGCTGCGTGCGGGCGTTCTTCTTGCGCTTCGCTTCCTTGCGCTTCCGCTTCACGCTCGGCTTCTCGTAGTGCTCGCGCCGGCGAGCCTCGGCGAGGATGCCGCTCTGCTGGATCTTCTTGTTGAAGCGGCGAAGGGCGCTCTCGAACGTCTCGTTGTCACCCACTCGAACTTCGGCCAATCCGGGTCACCTCCTCGGGCTGTCGTCTGGCACCCGCGATCCCGGCTCGTGGCCCGACGGCTCGGTCGCGTCCCGGCCGGGATCCGGCTGTTGCCGGCGCGCCCGGTCGAGGGGCTGCGGGAGTCTACCGGAGCCCGTGTGGCACGGCAACCGACCGGTGAAGCGGACAGGGCGGCGTACGATGCCGCGCGTGGCCACACTCCTCGACCTCCTCGACGGCGCCGTCGCGACGTACGGCGACCGGCCGGCGCTCGGAGAACGCCTCGACGACGGATCGACGGCCACGTGGTCGTACCGGGAGCTCGATCGTCGGACCCGGCTGGCGGCCTGGCGACTGCGTCGGCTGGGGCTCGAGCCGGGCGATCGGATCCTCACCTGGTCGCCGTCCATGCCGGCGCTTGCGGCGGCCTACTTCGGTGCGATGCGCGCCCGACTGGTGCTCGTGCCGCTCGACCTGCGGATGTCGCGCGAGGCGGTCGAGGGCATCGTCGCCAGGTCCGGCGCCCGGCACCTGCTCCTGGGCACCGGCCGCGATGGCGGCGATCCTCGCCAGGTTGGCCTGGAGACGTTTCCCACCACCCCGCTCGACGACGTCGTGGCCGACGCGGACGACGAGATGCCGCCCGACTGGGAGACGCAGCTCCGCGCCTGGCGCGCGCCGGCGGGCGACGACGTCTTCGAGCTGATCTTCACCTCTGGCACGACCGGCGCGCCGAAGGGCGTGATGCTGGCCCACGACAACGTCACGGCCTCGATCGCGACGTTCCACCGGATCATCCCGCCGCTCGAGCACCGGATCGTCTCGCTCCTGCCGCTGTCCCACCTGCTCGAGCAGTCCGTCGGGCTCTTCTACGCGCTGTCGGTAGGTGCCAGCGTCCTGTATGTCGGCAGCCGTAATCCGCGCCTGATCTTCGAGGCCCTGCGGAGCCACCGGGTCACCTCGATGGTCGTGGTCCCGCAGGTGCTGGACCTGTTCTGGAGCGCCATCGAGCGGGAGGTCGAGAAGCAGGACCGGACGGCGGCCTTCGGTCGGCTGCGCGGCGTCGCCCGACGGCTGCCGATGGCCGTCCGGCGGCTGATGTTCCGGAGTGTCCATCGCCGGCTCGGAGGCGACTTCCGGCTGTTCGTCTCGGCCGGGGCGTTCCTGCCGCCGGCCCTCCAGCAGGCCTGGGAGGACATCGGCGTGACCGTCCTGCAGGGCTACGGCGCGACGGAAACCGGGACGGGCACGTCGACCCGGCTCGACGACCACGGGCTGGGCACGGTAGGCCGTCCACCCGAGGGGGTCGAGATGCGGATCGCCGATGATGGCGAGGTCCAGTTCCGCGGCCCCACCCTGTTCAAGGGCTACTGGGACGATCCGGCAAAGACCGCGGAGGCGTTCACGCCCGACGGCTGGTACCGGACCGGCGACATCGGCCGCCTCGACGACCGCGGGCGGCTCGTCCTGTCCGGCCGCAAGAAGGACATCATCGTCCTGCCCAACGGCTTCAACGTCTATCCCGAGGACCTCGAGAACGCCCTCCGCGTGGCCGGCATCCGCGACCCCGTCGTGATCGAGACGCGCCCCGGCCGGATCGAGGCGATCCTGCTCGATCCCAGGGCCGGCGGTCTGGTCGGGGCGGGGGCGGGCACCGCCGACGCCTCGACCGAGGAGACCCGCGCCCAGCTCGACGCCGCCGTCCGGACCGCGAACGCCCGGCTCGGGCCCAGCCAGCGGATCGCCGGCTGGCGGCTCTGGCCGGACGAGGACTTCCCGCGGACGCACACGCTCAAGGTCAGGCGCGACGAGGTCAGGCGCTGGGCGGCGACCGACGAGCCGCTGCCCGTCCGCGGGGACTGAGCCACGAGAGGCTGAGCCGCGCGGCGCCGGCCCGCCCGCTTCAGCCGGGCACCGGGACGTCCGTGCCGACCCCGCCCAGCGCCGCGACCACGTCCGGCTCCTGGTCGTCCGGCGAATCCGGCGGCGACGCGTAGAAGACGGCCGTCGGCCCGACCACCCGGATGACGAACTGCGTGCCGGTCGGGAACTGGACGCGACCGACCGGGCTGCCCACGTACGCCGCCTGTTCGGCCGCTGCCGCGGAGGCCGCCGCCGGGTCCCTGAACTCGTAGATCGCGATGTAGCCGTGCGTCGGGTCGTCCGGCAGCACGGCCTGGATGACCGTGCGCGGCGCCCGGGCGAACGCGCCCGTCTCGGCCGGCCGGTAGGCGAGCTGCGGCTGGTCGATGACGACCCGCCGGGCACCGAGCGCGCCCGCAACGACGTCGCGGCTGGCCTGGAGCGCAGCGCTCGGCGAGCCGCCCGGCCCGGTGC
>JACDAV010000388.1 GCA_013695255.1 Chloroflexota bacterium | reverse complement strand
ATGCCCGCCATCACCGTCGACGACATCACCGTCCTGCCCCGCCTCGCAGAGCCGGATCCGACCATCGCCCGCGAGCGTCCCGTACGCAGCGTGACGACCGCTCCGCGGGGCTTCGAGGGGGAGGGATTTCCGGTTCGTCGTGCCTTCGCCGGCGTCGACCTGACCGACCTCGATCCATTCGTCCACCTCGACCAGATGGGCGAGGTCGAGTACGCGCCCGGCGAGCCGAAGGGCACGCCCTGGCATCCGCACCGCGGCTTCGAGACCGTGACCTACCTCATCGACGGCACCTTCGAGCACAACGACTCGAACGGCGGCGGCGGCACGATCACCAACGGTGATACGCAGTGGATGACCGCGGGTGCGGGCATCCTGCACATCGAGAAACCGCCGGAGGCGCTGGTCGTCAGCGGCGGTCTGTTTCACGGCTTCCAGCTGTGGGTCAACCTGCCGGCGGCGCAGAAGTGGTCGCCGCCGCGCTACCAGGACATCCGGGCGCGGGAGGTGGGCCTCGTCTCGTCGCCGGACGGGGGCGCCCTGGTTCGCGTGATCGCGGGCGACGTCGGCGGCCACGGTGGCCCGGGGTCCACCTACACCCCGATGACGCTCGTCCACGCCACGCTCAGCCCGGGCGCGCGTCTGTCGCTGCCCTGGCGTGCCGACTACAACGCGCTCGTCTACGTGATGGGCGGCAGGGGCACGGTCGGCGCCGATGGACGCCCCATCCAGACCGGCCAGCTGGCGCTGTTCGGCGAGGGCAACGCGCTCACGATCGCCGCCTCGACGACGCAGGAGAGCCGCAGCCCGAGCCTCGACGTGCTCATCCTCGGCGGCCGCCCGATCCGCGAGCCGGTGGCCTGGATGGGCCCCTTCGTCATGAACACTCGCCAGGAGGTCCTGCAGGCCGTGGCTGACTACCAGGCCGGCCGGCTGGGCACCATCCCGGCGGTCCACAATGCGCCGACGACGATGGTCGAGTCCGGGAGCTGATGCCGGTCGCGAGCAGCGGCCTCAGGCGTTCGGCCGCGGGGCTCCGGCCAGGACCGAGAACGACAACGGGATCCGGCCGCGGTCCTCGGGCCGGACGTCCGGGTGGCCGCCCCACCAGTCCCGGGGATGCTCGGCGACACGCTCGAGACGGAGGCCGGCGCGCAGGAGCGCGGTGACGACCTCGCCGAGGGTCCAGGCCCGGGCGAACTTCCAGCTCTGGTCGGCGTCGTCCCGCGCCAGCCGATCGATGTATTCGGGCGCCCAGCCCTTCGACGCCTCCGGCCCGGCGAAGTAGTCGTAGTCGGTGGCGATCCACCGGCCGTCCTCGTCGATGTCGAACAGCCACTCGATCGGGTGCCCCTCGAAGAGCACGAACCGACCGGCTGCTGACACGAGCCGCGCCACCACGGCCGCCCACGCGTCGAGGTCCTGGAGCCACATCAGCGATCCGCGACCCGTGTACACGAGGTCGCCCGTGCCGTCCAGCTCGTGGGGAGTCTCCAGCACGTCCGCCAGGATCCAGCGGGCCGGGGCGTCGGTCGCCCTGGTCAGGCGTTCGGCGAGGTCCAGCATCCGGGGGCTGAAGTCGACGCCGACCACCTCTGCCGCGCCGAGGTTCCAGAGCGACAGCGTGTCCCGGCCGCCGGCGCACTGCAGATGGATCGCCCGACGACAGCGTCCGTGGAGGTCGCCGATCAGCTCGAGCTCCTCGGGGAAGAGGTTCGTGCCGCCACCGCGGATCAGCTCGATCGTCTCCGCCAGCCAGCCCTCGTAGCGCTCCGCCGCCTCGTCCCAGGCCGCGCGGTTGGCCCCGTGCATCGCCGCGACATCGGCGGCTTCGGCAGGCGTTGCCGGGCGGACGTGCTCCGTGCCGGGTCCCTCGGTGACGCTCATGGCGTCCGAAGTCTACGGGCGACCGGCGTGCGGTCGCGCCGCGGCTCGCGCTGTCAGCCGCCGATCAGGGTCAGCCCGCTGGCCCCGGCGTCAAGCGTGAGGACGCCCGCCTCGATCGTGTAGCGCAGCCGCTCCGCGCCGAGGACATCGACCACGGCCGATTCCATGGCCCCGGCGGGGTCCGCGCAGGCCATGTCCGTCGTGACGAGCTCGGTAATGCGGAGGGACTGCCCGTCCGCTTCGTACCGCGCGCCCACGGCGTTGCAGCCCGTCTCGACGGCGAGGCGCCCGTCTGGCATGAACTGCAGGGTCGCGACGGCACCCTGCGGGACGCTCGAGGCGACCCCACCGGCGACGATGCCGTCGACCCGCCAGATCGTGCCGACGAGCGGGAGGTCCGGGTCGGCCACCTCCCGGTCGAGGAGCCGCACGACGACGGAGCCGGCGGTCAGCACGAGGTCGTTGCCCGCCAGCGTGACGGTGGGCCCGGCGGCGAGGAGCTCGCTCAGCCAGTCGTCCTGCCGGTGGCGTTCGGGGTCGCAGCCCATCTCGGTCATGGTGCCACCCTCGAAGCGGAGCACGGAGCCGTCCAGCCGGTAGGTGCCGCCCATGGTGTTGCAGCCCGCGGAGACGCCGAGCTGCCCATCCGAGAAGCTGAGGCGGATGCGAGTGTCGGCGACGAGGTTGCGAGGTGCGCCGCCGTCCGTCACGCCGGTCGACAGGAAGGTTCGACCGTCGAGGGTGGGTGGCTCGGTGGCCCCGGGGCCGCATGCGGCGACGGCGAGGGCGAGGAGGAGGAGTCGCGGCAGCGTTGTCATGGTCGCCGGACGGGAGAGACGTCGTGTCGGTTCCGTCCGCCGCCGACCAGCAGGGCCGGCAACGCCTCAGCGGGGGTTCCGCTCCAGGCGGTGCAGCCGCTCGCCGGGCATGGCCACCGGGCTGCCGGAGCGGTTGCCCGGGCGGGGTGGGCGCGGTCCGCCGGCTGGAGCCATCGGCACGGAGCGGTTGCCGATGCCGGCGCCAGGCACTCCGCCCGTCCGCCCGGGACCGGGGCGTCCGTGGTGCGGTCGGGCCCCGTG
>JACDAV010000384.1 GCA_013695255.1 Chloroflexota bacterium | reverse complement strand
CGCCTACGTCGAGGCGGTGCTGCCGGCGCCGTCCCCGAGCGGGTGACCGGAGGATCCGCGGCCGCGCGACCGACAACATCTCGCGCCGCCCGCGCCGGCTCCGCAACTTCGCAAATACCATCGCGTGTAGTGCTGGGAACCGCGGTATGCCCGAGCGGACACCGATGTTGACAATTTCGGCTATCTCGATCAGTTCCGGGTTGTCGGCCACCACCCCGGCTGGTAGGTGACCGCGGCGGCCCGTCCAGGACCACACGGAGTGGTATCTGACAAGAACGGGGCCGCCGCGCCGAGCCAAGCCGCCCCGTCGAACCTAGTCCGCCTCGTAGCGGTACCGGTCGCGGTCGCGCACCAGCCGGCCGATCGGGTGCCGCGCCTCGTGTGACAGCACGATCGTCCAGCCCTCGTCCGCGGCCTCCGCGAACAATGAGCCCTTCACCACCACGGAGTCGAGCGGGAAGTCGTCGAAGGCGCTGACCCAGCGCGGGTTGGCGCTCCACGGCCGCATCGCGAGGTCGCCGAGGAACGCAAGCGGCGCCGCGCCCGGAGCCCGGACCACGATCGCCTGGTGCCCCGCGGAGTGGCCGCCGGTCGGCACGACCGAGACGCCGGGAAGCAGCTCCCGCTCCCCTTCCGCCCAGCCCGCGGCGCCCCAGTCGCGGACGAGCTCCAGCTCCGGCTGGACGTACGACGCGACGAGCCGAGGATTTGACCCCAGCGCGATCTCCCACTCGGCGCGCTGGGCGACGATCCGCGCCCGCGGGAAGGCCCGCGACCCGTCGGCCGCGAGCAGCCCACCCGCATGGTCGAAATGGAGATGGCTCATCGCCACGACGTCGACGGAGCCAGGCTCGAACCCCGCCTGCTCGAGCGCGGGCACGACCCACGGCCCCTCGTACCGGCGCATCGACCGGCCCTTCTCGTCGATCCGATCGCCGATCCCCGTCTCGACCAGCACCCGCCCGGCAGGCGTCTCGATCAAGAGGCAGTTGAGCGCCTGGAGGAGCCGGTGCTGATCGTCGAGCTCGTCCGTCACGAGCCGGTCCCACAACAGCCGCGGGACGGGTCCGAAGATCGCCCCAGCGTCCGATCGGAACGTGCCCGCCTGCACCAGCGCCACCCGGAAGCTGCTTCCCAAGTCGCGACGCCAGTCCACTGCCTCGTTCATCGCCACGGACGGTAGCAGAGCGCGTTCGCGCACCGCCCGCTTGTGCTGCCTCAGCCTGAGCGGTACAAACAGTCACCTATCCACCGGCTCTCGACCGGCGTCAGTTCTTGCAGGGGCGGGAACACACCAGTCGGGAGGCAGGGTGACGCAGGCGCTCGTGAAGCTGGACGAGGCAAGGGTGGACCCTGTGGCCGCGCATGTCCGGCGCGCGCGTGCCGGCGACGAGCGGTCGTTCGAGAGGCTGCTCGACGATCGCATCGCGTCGCTGCTCCGGCTGGCCCTGGCCATCGTCGGCGACGAGCACGACGCGCGAGACGCCGTCCAGCAGGCGTGCGTCCAGGCGTGGCGCGAGCTGCCCCGCCTTCGCGAGCCCGATCGATTCGACGCCTGGCTCGGCCGAATTCTGACGAACCAGTGCCGGACGATGCTCCGCAGCCGCCGGCGGCGACGGGTCCGCGAGGTCGCGGTTTCCGACCTCGATGTGGTGGCCGGCGGCGGCCTTGGCGGTCGTTCGGTAGCGGGACCGGGCGACGAGTCCGCCGACCTCGACACGCTGAGCCGCGCCTTCGACCGCCTTGATCCGGACGCCCGCGTCTTGCTGGCTCTCCACCATCTCGAGGGGCGGAGCGTGGCGGAGATCGCGGCCCGAATGGACGCGCCCCAGAGCACGATCAAGTGGCGGCTGCACACGGCGCGGGGCGCCCTGGAACGGGCGCTGGAGGTCGAGCGACGATGAGCGGTCAGCTGATCCTGAGCGATGACGTGATCCGGAAGATGCTCGAGCAACGGGCGGCTGAGGCGCCGGTCGGGGCGCTCCTTGCCGACATCACGAGCGAGGTCCGGCGAACTCCGCAGACGAGCGACGTCGGCGGCGGGAACCTCAGGTGGTTCGGCCAGCTCGCCCTCGCGGCTTCGCTCGCTGCGATCGTCGTGTTCGCCGTCGTGATCCTCGAACCTGGCGCCCCGCGCGGCCCCGGCGTGGGCGGAACGGATCCCGCGACCGCTGCACCCGGGACCGCGAGCCCGAGCGCGTCGGCGGCCGTGAGGACGATGGTCTCGGTCGGGATCGACGGGCCCGTGATGGAGGGCGGCGACTGGCGGACCCTGACCTTCGAGCATCCCTTCCGGTTCTCCGTCGCCGACGCCCTCTGGGTGCCCGGCGCGGACCTGCCCAGGCAGTTCTACCTCCGAGCGCGTCTGCCTGGTGCGCCGCGCGATGAATTCGACGCCGTGACCCTCGTCTCGATCCAGAACGTCTACGTCGACCCGTGCGAGCAGGGGGAGGACGCGGGCACCGATCCGTGGGATCCGAGCGCGGGCCCCCAAGCATTTTTCGACTGGCTCGAGGAAAGCTCGCCGGTCGACTTCGGAACGCCGCGACCCGCAACCGTGCTCGGCCGGCAGGGGCTCGAGCTCGAGTTCACGATGCCCGACCTGTCCGCGTGCGCCTTCGGCTT
>JACDAV010000371.1 GCA_013695255.1 Chloroflexota bacterium | reverse complement strand
CAACAGGCGAGGCCGAGCCGCCTGCCGCGGCTGATCCGCCCGCCGGCCCGCCGGTGCAGCCGGCAGCCAGCCCTGCGACGACGAGCATGGTGCCGGCCCGGGCGACGAGCGATCGGCGGGCGAACCGCGCGCGAGGTGCCTGGTCTCTCATGGCCAGAGGGTCGGGCCTGCAGATGACGCTGCGATGTCGGGAACGAGAAAGAGCCCGCCGTCGCCGGCGGGCTCTTCGCGGTGATGGATGAGATCGGGCAGACCTACGGGAGCAGGCCCTGGTCCTGCAGCCACTGGGCCGCGACGTCCTCGACGTCCTCATTGTCGACCGCCACCTTGACGCCGAGCGCGGTCAGCTCCTCGGTGGTCATCTTGGCCGAGGCGTCGTCCAGCACCTGCTGGAAGGCAGCAGCGTCGCTGACCTTGGCCAGGTAGTCGTCACGGACGAGCGGGGCGATGTTCTCCGCCGGCTGCGTGTCCTTGTCATCCTCGAGGACGACGAACCCGAACTGGCTGATGGCCGGCTGGGTGGAGCACAGCTCGGCGAGGTCGATCGCCCCGCCATTGAGTGCCTCCGCGATCGGCACGTCGCACGCCGCGAGCGCCTCACGCTGCTTCGGCGGGTAGGTGATCCCATACTCCTCGAGCGCGTCCTTGCACAGCGGGTTCGCGTCGCAGTCCGGGGGGAGCCCCCACTTGATGTCGTCCTGGACCGCCGCCAGGTCGCTCATCTTGGCGAGGTTGAGCTCGGTCGCCGTGTCCTGCCGGACGACGAAGGCGTTGGTGTCCTCGCCGGGCGTGATGCCGAAGACGGTGATGCCGCCGCCCTTGTCGGTGAGGATCACCTGGAGCGCGGTCCGGTTCTCCTCGCCGTCGCCGGTGATCTTCGACTTGTCGTAGAAGCCGAGACCGGAGCCGACGTACTCCGGCACGAGATCGATCTGGCCAGACTCGAGAGCGGGCTGGCGTGCCTGCCGGGCGCCCAGCCCGAACTTCCGGTCGACCTCGACCCCGGCGTTTTCGAGCACCTGGGCGTAGATCTCGGCCATGAGCTTGGACTCGTAGAAGTCGTCCGAGCCGATCCGGACGGTCGGCGCCTCGAGCGGGCCGCCCGAGGGGGCGGTGCTCTCGCCACCGGCGCTCGCCGGGGGGCTCGCGCTCTCGTTACCGGCGCTCGCCGGGGGGCTCGCCGATTGGCCTGTCGTTCCGCCGCTCGAGGCGGACGGAGAGCTGCCCCCACCCGTCGTGCAGGCGCTGAGCAGCACCAGCAGCGACGCCCCGAGGGCCAGCACGCGGTTCCTCCGCATGGGTTCTCCTCCTGTGTCATGTGCGCCACCGGGCGGGCAGCGTCGGCGGGGATCGTACCAGCGAAGTCCGGCGTCCCCGTGTCATCTATTCGTCGCTCGTCCGCCTGCGGATGGGCCGGACCGGTTCAGCGGATCAGACGCCCCCGCCGGCCGCCGGCTGCGGGACCTCGGCCAGCTCGGTGAAGCCGCGGGTCGTGGGCCGGCGCAGCCCGCGCGGCGTGAGCAGGCGCTGCAGGCCCGCCAGCGCGAGATCGATGGCGATCGCCAGGCCCGCGACGAGGACCGCTCCGGCGACCACGCGCGGCAGGTCGTTGCGGGCGATGCCGTCGATGATGTAGCGGCCCAACCCGCCGTACGACACGATGGCGCCGATCGTCGCCGTGGCGATGACCTGGAGAGCCGCCGTCCGGAAGCCGCCCACGATGACCGAGCTGGCGAGCGGGATCTCGATGCCGCGCAGGATCTGGCCTTCACGCAGACCCTGGCCGCGGCCGGCCTCGATCAGGTCCCGGTCGACCGACTGGAGCCCGGCGTAGGCGTTGACCAGGATCGGCGGGATGGCCAGGAGCGCCATGGCCAGGAAGGTCGGGATGATCCGCAGACCGATCGTCGGCGAGTAGCCGAGCGTGGGGGCAAGCCCGAGCGAGATCGGCAGGAGCATGACCAACACCGCGTAGGACGGGATCGCCCGACCGATGTTGGCGATGTTGATCGCCAGGTTGGCTGCCCGGCCGGTGTGGCCGATGTACAGGCCGATCGGCAGCCCGATCAGCGTCGCGGCCAGGAGGGCCGCGGCGCAGAGGACGAGATGCTCGGCGATCCGGGTCGGGATCCCGTCGAAGCCGCTCCAGTGGGCCGGATCGGTGAACCAGGCGATGACGTCCATCAGCGACCGCCGGCCCGGCTGCGCGACCAGGGCGTGATCAGCCGCTCGAGACGGATGAACAGGAAGTCGGCCACGAAGGCGAGCGCGAGCGACAGGCCGGCGCCCAGGTAGATCTTCGTCGGGAAGCTGGTCTGGAGCCCCTCGGTGATGAACTGGCCGAGCCCGCCGAACTGGTCGCCGATGATCGCCGCCACCGTGGCCAGGCCGATCGTCGTCACGACGGCCAGCCGGAGGCCGGCGATCATCAGGGGCACGGCCAGCGGCAGCTCGATCCGCCACAGCCGCTGCCGGCTCGTGTAGCCCATGCCCTCGGCCGCCTCGAGGACGTCGGCGGGCACCGACTCGAAGCCGGCGACGATGTTGCGGACGAGGATCAGCAGGGTGTAGGTCGTGAGCGGGATGATCGCCGTGAGCAGCGACAGCCCCGTGATCGGGATCAGGAGCGCGAACGCGGCCAGGCTCGGGACCGTGTAGAGGAGCCCGGTGAACGCGGTGATGGGGCCGATCCACCGGCGGTGGCGGGTCGCCCAGGTCGCGAGCACGAGCGCGATGAGGAACCCGATGGCGACCGGGATGGCGGTCAGCTGGAGGTGCTGGCCGATCAATTCGGCGACGTCGTCCAGATGCCGAGAGACCCAGCCCCAGTCGATGAAGGGCTTGTCGTTCACGGGCTGTCCGCTGCTGCCGGGGCGGGGTGCGCGTCCACGCCGTGCGGCCCGGCCCTCCGGTCCTCCGTGCCGCCCTCGGCCGATGCGCCGGTCCCGTCCCGACCCTCGACGGTCTCGCCCAGCGAGGCGTTTCGCTGGCGCATCCAGGCGGCGATCTCGTCGACGGTCACGACCCCGACGAGCGCCCCGTGCCGGTCGACGACCACCCCGGCCTGGACGTTCGCGTCGAGCAGCAGCGACAGCGCGTCCTTGAGGGTGGTCCGCCGGTCCAGCCGGGGAGACATCGGGACGGCCTGGTCGGCGGTCAAGGCACCCTCTTCGGGGATCGCCTTGTCGGGGATCCAGCCGATCGGCCGGCGCCCATCGTCGACCAGGAGCTCGTACGGAAACGCATGGGTCCTGGATCGCCGGCGTGCCGTGCCGGCATCGTCGCCCACCCGGACCGTCGGAAACTCGGCCATCGGCAGGTGACCGACGCGGAATAGCGAAAGGAGCTTGAGGCCGCGGTCCGTGCCGACGAAGCGAGCCACGAAGTCCGAGGCCGGGTTGGCGAGCATCTCCTCGGGTGGCCCGAACTGGGCGAGCTTGCCGCCAACCTCAAGAACGGCGACGAGGTCGCCCATCTTGATCGCCTCGTCGATGTCGTGGGTGACGAACAGGATCGTCTTGGCGAGGTCCTCCTGGAGGCGCAGGAACTCGTTCTGGAGCCGCTCGCGGACGATCGGGTCGACGGCGCCGAAGGGCTCGTCCATGAGCATGATCGGGGGATCCGCAGCGAGCGCCCGCGCCACCCCCACCCGCTGCCGCTCGCCGCCGGACAGCTGCGCCGGGTAGCGCCTCGCGTACTTGGCCGGATCGAGCCCGATGAGCGCCAGCAGCTCGTGCGCGCGCTCGCGCCGGCGCGCGGTCTGCCAGCCGAGCAGCCGCGGCACCGTGGCCACGTTCTCCTCGATCGTCTGGTGCGGAAACAGGCCGACCTGCTGGATGACGTAGCCGATCCCGCGCCGCAGCTCCGTCCGCTCGCGGGTGGAGATGTCCACGCTGTCGATCCGGATCCGGCCGGACGTCGGCTCGATCAGCCGGTTGACCATCTTGAGGCTGGTCGTCTTGCCGCATCCCGACGGGCCGACGAGGACGCAGATCTTGCCGGCCGGCACGGTGAACGACAGGTCGTCGACGGCGCCGGCGGCGCCTCTCCGGTTCTGCACGCTGTCGTAGTGCTTCGTGACGTGGTCGAACTCGACCGTGGCGGCGCGCGATCGGCTGACGGCGTGGCCGGTCGTCTGACTGTGCATCGAGTCCCTCCGGAGGTCAGGCGACGATAGCCGACCGACCGGCCAGCGCGCCATACTGGACCCGGTCCACACAGGGAGGTCGGCCTCGACGTGTTCGCGCCCACAAGGCCCACCGGCGACTGGTGCGCCGCCGAGAGCGCCGAGCCCGTCGTGGCTGCCGCCGCCTGGCCCTCCGGTCGGCGCGATCCCGCATGAAGATCGACCGGATCCGCCTCGATCGCCTGGTGTTGCCTCTGGATCCGTCGTTCGCCGCCGCCTGGGACCCCGTGCCGAGGCGCTCGTTCTTCGCCACCATCGTCCGCGTCGACACGGACGATGGCCTTACGGGCGTTGGGTCCGGTGACACGATGGATGGCTTCGACGCGTACCGGCACCTGTTCATCGGCCAGGATCCGCTGGCCCTCGCGCGTCACGTCCGTGTGCTCGAGACGATCGACTTCCATGCCGGCCGCTACTGGCCGCTCGAGGTCGCACTCTGGGACATCGTCGGTCAGGTCGCCGGCCTGCCGGTCGCCACGCTGTTCGGCGGGGCGCTGGATGGGTTGCCGGTCTACGCCTCGTGCGGCGAGCTGGTTGCCCCCGAGGAGCGCGCCCAGCGCGCGTTGCGGTTCCAGGACGAGGGCTTCCGGGCGCTCAAGATCCGGGTCGATCCACACCGGCTGCCCGAGGGGCTGGCCGCGGTCGAGGCGACGCGCCGAGCGGTCGGCGACGAGATGGGCATCATGGTCGACCTCAACCAGGGCTGGCGGATGCCGGGCGACACGAAGCCGGCCCTGGATCCGGCCGGCGCCCGGAACGCGGTGGCACGACTGCGCGAGCTGGACGTCCTGTGGGTCGAGGAGCCGCTGGCCGGGACGGACCTGCACGGGCTTCGCGAGCTCCGTCGCGCCACCGGCCAGCGGATCGCCGGAGGCGAGATGATCCGCACCTTCCCGGAGCTCGTGGTGGCGCTCGAATCGGACGCCTTCGACGTGATCCAGCCGGACGTCGTGCTGGCTGCCGGGATGTCTCGCGTGCGCACCCTCGCGGAGCTGACCCTCGCCCGCCACCGCTGGTTCACGCCGCACACCTGGACGAACGGGATCGGCCTGCTCGCCAACCTCCACGTCGCCGCCGGCGTTGGTGGCGGTCCGTTCCTCGAGTTTCCGTACGATCCGCCGGGCTGGACCGTCGAGCGCCGCGACTTCATGCTCGCCGAGCCGCTCCGGGCGGATGCCGATGGCACGCTGCGGGTGTCCGGGCGGCCGGGGCTCGGGATCACCCTCGACGACCACGCGATCCGGAGGTACGCCGCATGACCGCTCCCAACGCCGGGACCATGCCACTTGGCCTCGAGGCATGAGCCCGGTTGCGCCGTGACCCTCGCGACGCGCTCGCTGGATCTCCGCCTGCGGCACCGGACGCGGTTCGGTCTCGGCAGTGTCCTCGAGCTGCCGGGCCTCGTTCGGGAGGCAGGCGGCAGGCGTGCCTTCGTCGTGACGGACCCCGGCGTCTCGGCTTCCGGTGTCGCCGACCGGGTCGAGGAGGCACTCTCCGCGGCGGGCCTGGAGCTCCAGCGCTGGGCGGGCGTCGAGGGGAACCCCGGGGCGGCCACGATCACGGACGGAAGCGCAGCACTTCGCGCCTTCGGCCTCGCGGAAACGGTGGTCGTGCCGGTCGGTGGCGGCTCCTCGATCGACACGGCCAAGGTCGTCTCCCTCCACGCCGCCAACCCGCACCGTGCCGTCATGGCGCTCGGTTACGACGACCGGACCATCGCGCCGGGGCTGCCGCTGGTGGCGATCCCCACGACCGCCGGTACGGGGGCCGAGACGAACACCTATGGCGTGATCACGGACGAGACCGTCGGCCGCAAGGGTTACGTGGGCCATCCCAGCGTGCTGCCGGTGGCCACGATCCTCGACCCGGAGCTGACCCTTGGGCTCCCGGCCGCACCGACGGCGGCGACCGGCGTCGACGCCCTCACCCACGCCCTCGAATCCCTCCTGTCGCGCAACCCGAACCCATTCGCAGAGGCGATTGCGCTCCACGTCGTCCGGACGGTCGCGGCGTGGCTGCCGCGGGCGGTCGGGGACGGGTCGGATCTGGAGGCACGGTCGCAGATGCTGCTCGCCGCGCACCTCGCCGGGATCGGCCAGGCGAGCGGGACGGGTGTCGGGCTCGTGCATGCCATCGGGCACGCGCTCGGGACGCGCGGTCGGCTCGCCCACGGCACGGCGCTGGCGGCGGTCATGCCGGAGGTCCTCGACTTCTACGGGCCGCTTCGGCACCGGGAGCTGGCGCTGGTCGGCGTCGCGCTCGGGGTCGCATCGCCCGCCGACGCGGAGGCCGTCGCGGCGCGGGCCGCGATCGACGCCCTGGAGCGCTTCCTGGCCGGCCTCGGCCAGCGTCGGACGCTTCGCGAGCTGGGCCTCGAGGGCGAGACGCTCGAAGCGGTGGCGGACGACGCGCAGGCCGATCCGGCGATCAGCAGCGCGCCGCGGTTGCCGGACGGCGGCGAGCTGCGAGCGATCCTCGCCTCCGTGGCCGGCTGAGGTCGCGCGGCCCAAGGCAGCCGACGCTCAGCGGCAGATCAGGCGTTGTCGAGCTCGCGGGAGATGGCCCGCAGGATGAACCGTGCAGCCTCGGCGCTCTTGCCGCCCAGCTTCTGGCCCTCGTTCTGCTCGAGCGCCACCATCAGGTCGGCCAGCATCGCGTCGAGTGGCGGCGTGCGTCGCAGGTCGCCGGCCGCAAAGGCGACGTCGAGACGGGCGA
>JACDAV010000335.1 GCA_013695255.1 Chloroflexota bacterium | reverse complement strand
CTCGAGGACGCGGACGAGCTTCGACGGACCCAACCCGACGAGTACGTCAGGCGTTCGATGGCGGCGATGGCCGACCACGTCCGGGCGATGCTCGCGTTCCGCGCGGCTGGCGCGATCGTGTTCGACTACGGCAACAACCTGCGGGCGATGGCGCACGAGGCCGGCGTGACGAATGCCTTCGACTACCCGGGCTTCGTGCCGGCGTTCATCCGGCCGCTGTTCTGCGAGGGGAAGGGGCCCTTCCGGTGGGCGGCGCTGTCCGGCGATCCGGAGGACATCCGCCGCACGGACGCGGCGATCCTCGAGCTCTTCCCGGACGACGTGGCGCTCCGGCGCTGGATCGACCTGGCCCAGGCCAAGGTGCCGTTCCAGGGGCTGCCCGCGCGGATCTGCTGGCTGGGCTATGGCGAGCGCGCACGGGCCGGGCTGGAGTTCAACCGGCTCGTCGCCTCGGGGGAGGTCTCCGCGCCGATCGTGATCGGGCGCGACCATCTCGACGCGGGCTCAGTCGCCTCACCGAACCGGGAGACGGAGGCGATGGCCGACGGGTCGGACGCGATCGCCGACTGGCCGCTGCTCAACGCCCTGGTCAACACGGCGGCGGGCGCGACGTGGGTCTCGATCCACCACGGCGGCGGGGTGGGGATCGGCTACTCCCAGCACGCCGGGATGGTCGTCGTGGCGGACGGGACGGACCTCGCCGCGGAGAAGCTCGAGCGCGTGCTGACGACGGACCCGGGGATGGGCGTCGTTCGGCATGTCGACGCCGGCTACGAGCGGGCCGTCGAGGTCGCGCGCGACCGGGGCGTCCGGATCCCGATGCTCGACGAGCGTTGACCGGCCGGTAACGCGCCGCTGATCGCCGGCGCCGATGGTCGAGCCCGAGCGCATTTCGGGCCGGGTTCGGGGCGATGTACCGACTACGATGCCCGGAGCGCAGCACCTGCGCCTGGAGGAGGGTTTTTCGTCGTGCGTTCATCCCGTCGCGCCCGCCGTTCCCTGCTGGCCGCCGCCGGCTCGCTCTTGCTGCTTGCCGGGCTGTTGCCCATGGCGGCGGCTTCCGTCGTGCTCGGTGCCACGCCGGTGTTCATCAACGAGATCCACTACGACAACACCGGCACGGACGCCGGTGAGTTCGTCGAGATCGCGGGTCCGGCGGGGACCGATCTGGCCGGCTGGTCGATCGTTCTCTACAACGGGAGTGGTGGCGCGCCGTACGACACCGACCCCCTGAGCGGCACGATCCCGGACCAACAGAACGGCTTCGGAACGATCTCGATCAGCTACCCCTCCAACGGCATCCAGAACGGATCGCCTGACGGCGTGGCACTCGTGAACGGCACCACGGTTGTCCAGTTCCTGAGCTACGAGGGTACGTTCGCCGCAGTCGGCGGTCCCGCGAACGGTCTGACCAGCGCCGACATTGGCAGGTTGGAGACAGGATCGGAGCCGCTGGGCCTCTCCCTCCAGCTCCAGGGAACCGGGACCGCCTACGAGGACTTCACCTGGAGCGCGCCCATCGCGGCCACGCAGAACGCCGTCAACGCCGGGCAGACCTTCAGCGGGGGAGCCGATGCGGCGCCTGCGGTCACCGCGGCCACGCCCGCCAACGGCTCAGCGGGCGTCGCCGAGGCCGCGAACATCACGGTCACCTTCTCGGAGCCGGTGGCCGTCATCGGCGCGTGGTACTCGATCGAGTGCACCGTGACCGGTTCCCACGGCGCAACCGTCTCGGGCGGCCCCGCGACGTTCACCCTCGACCCGGCCGCCGACTTCGGCCCGAGCGAGGACTGCACGGTCACGGTTCGCTCGGCTGGCGTCGCCGACCAGGACGCCAACGATCCGCCCGATGCGATGGCCGCCGACTTCGTCTTCTCGTTCTCGACGACCGACGCCTGTGAGACGACCTACACGCCCATCCCCGCCATCCAGGGCTCCGGGCCCAGCGCGGCGATCACCGGCACCGTCACCACCCAGGGGGTCGTGATCGGCGACTACGAGGGCCCGGCGCCGGAGCTGCGCGGCTTCTACATCCAGGACCCGGCCGGTGACGGCAACGCCGCCACGTCCG
This sequence comes from Chloroflexota bacterium, assembly GCA_013695255.1. Taxonomy (GTDB): domain Bacteria; phylum Chloroflexota; class Limnocylindria; order Limnocylindrales; family CSP1-4; genus JACDAV01. Next base: position 2,275 of record JACDAV010000335.1, on the reverse strand, counting down.
ACGGCATCTTCGTGTTCAACGGGAGCGACGACGAGGTGGCGCTCGGCGATCTCGTCCGGGTCAGCGGCACGGCGGCCGAGTTCCAGGAGCAGACCCAGATCTCCGCCTCGACGATCACTGGCTGCGGCGACGGGACCGTCACCCCGACGGACGTGACCCTGCCCTTCGCGACCCTCGCGATGCGCGAGCAGTACGAGGGCATGCTGATCCGGCTGCCGCAGACCCTCGTCGTCAACGAGACCTTCCAGCTCGGGCGCTTCGGCCAGGTGACCGTCGGCTCCGAGCGCCACTACAGCCCCACGCTCGTCGCCGAGCCCGGCCCCGCCGCCCTTGCCGAGATCGAGCGCCAGCGCCTCGACTCGCTGATCATCGACGACGAGCTGCAGAACCAGAACCGCGATCCGATCCTGTTCGGTCGCGGGGGCGCGGAGCTGACCGCGGAGAACACGCTCCGCATCGGCGACACGGTGAGCGGCGTCGTCGGCGTCATGACCTACACGTGGGCGGGCAACGCTGCCAGCGGCAACGCCTACCGCGTCCGCCCGGTCGATGCGCTCGGCGGCGGGATCCCGACCTTCCAGCCGGCCAACCCGCGGCCCGCGAACCCGGAGCCGATCGCCGGCGACCTGCGCGTCGCGGCGATGAACGTGCTCAACTACTTCTCGACGATCGATGCGGGGCCGGACGTGTGCGGACCCACCGGCGGCCTCGACTGCCGGGGTGCGGACAGCCAGGCGGAGTTCGAGCGCCAGCAGGCGAAGATCGTGGCGGCCATCATCGGCCTCGACGCGGACATCGTCGGGCTCAACGAGATCGAGAACAACGCCACCGCGTCGCTCGAGAGTCTCGTCACGGCGCTCAATGCCGTCGACGGCGCCGGCACGTGGGCGTACATCGACACCGGCACGATCGGGACGGACGCGATCAAGGTCGGCCTGGTCTACAAGCCGGCGGCCGTGACGCCGGTCGAGGAGCACGCGATCCTCGACTCGTCCGTCGACGCGCGCTTCATCGACACCCTCAGCCGGCCGGCGCTGGCCCAGACGTTCGACCAGGTGGGCGGCGGTCGCCTGACCGTCGTCGTCAACCACCTCAAGTCCAAGGGCTCTCCCTGCCCCGGCGATCCGGACACGGGCGATGGCTCCGGCAACTGCAATGTCACCCGGACCCAGGCGGCCGAGGCCCTCGTCGACTGGATCGCCACCGACCCCACGGACAGCGGCGATCGCGACGTGCTCGTCATCGGTGACCTCAACTCGTACGCCAGGGAGGCACCGATCGACGTGTTCATCCGCGAGGGCTACACCAATCTCGTGGAGCAGTTCCTCGGCGACGAGGCGTACTCGTTCGTGTTCGACGGCTCGTCCGGCTATCTCGACCACGCGCTCGCCAGCCCGACCCTCGCCGCGCAGGTGGCGGGCGTCACGGAATGGCACATCAACGCCGACGAGCCGGCCGTGCTCGACTACAACCTCGAGTTCAAGTCGGACCGGCAGGACGTCGTGCTGTACGCGCCGGACCAGTACCGTTCCTCCGACCACGACCCGCTCATCGTGGGGCTGGACCTGCTCGACTACCGGTTCGTCGGGTTCCTGCCGCCGGTCGACAACCCGCCGGCGGTCAACGTCGTGAGGGCCGGCGCGTCGATCCCCGTCAAGTGGATGCTCTCCGGCAACCTGGGGCTCGATGTCCTGTTCGGCAGCCCGACGGTCACTCTGCATGCGTGCGGCTCGAGTGCCGGTTCGGTGGAAACCACCGCGCCCGGCGGGAGCGGCCTCCAGTACGACCCGGCGACCAACACCTACACGTACGTCTGGAAGACGTCGAAGGACTGGCGGGGCCAGTGCGCCGAGTTCGAGATCACCTTCGACGACGGCACCTACCGGACCGCGAGCTTCAGCTTCACCAGGTAGATCCGCGGCGGGGCCGCACGCACCTTTGACGAGGCGCGCTCGTCAGGCCGTGACGGACTCCTCCGGCTCGGGGATCCGCTGCAGCGAGCGAACCGGAGAGAAGAAGACCGGCAGGAACGCGAACAGGCTGAGGATCGCGCCGACCCAGACGGTCGTGCGAACGTCGGTCACCTCGGACAGCCCGGCTCCGATCAACGACCCAACGGGGATCGTGCCCCACACGATGAAGCGCATTGTCGCGTTCATCCGGCCGAGGAACCGCTCCGGGGTGATCGCCTGCCGGAGCGACACCTGGTTGACGTTGTAGACGACGTTCGCGATCGACGACAGGAAGAAGGCCGCACCCAGGAGGTACAGGGCGG
>JACDAV010000332.1 GCA_013695255.1 Chloroflexota bacterium | reverse complement strand
CGCGTGCGGCGCCGCCAGCCAGAGGACCACCAGCGCGGCCAGCTGGACCGGCGGCCCGAGCCGCCCGCGGCGATCGCCGGCGGCCAGCTGGCCCCAGCCCCAGACGATCAGTGAGCGGCGCAGCGCTCCGGGGGCCGAGACGAGCCGTGAGGGGAGGTAGTCGCCGCGCCCCTGAGCCGACCCTCGCCCGTCAGCGGCCGTCGAGTGCCTCCGCCGCGCCGATGAGCTGCTCGTGGAGGAGGGTCTCGCATTCGGTCTTGCCGATGGCGATGACCTTGTCGCCCTCCCGCAGCACCGTTTCCGGCCCGAGGGGAGCGGCGACGCCCTCCCGGATGTAGGCGAACAACGCGCACCCGGCCGGGATCTCGAGGTCCTTCGTCGCTCGCCCCACGGCCGGCGAACCAGCCTGCAGGTGCGCCTCGATCAGCTCCAGCTCGCCCTCGCCGAGGGCCGCCAGGTGGAGCAGCTCGTGGACGGGAATGTCCTGCTCGATCGAGCCCAGGATCATCCGCGTCGGGCTGATGATCTCGTCCACGCCGAGGTGCTTGAACAGGCGCTCGTTCTTCGGGTTGTTCACGCGCGCAATCGTTCGCTTCACGTCGAAGTGGTGACGCGCCATCTGGCAGATGACCAGGTTGTCCTCGTCGTCGCCGGTGACCGCGGCCACGATGTCCGCCCGGTTGGCGCCGGCCTCGGCGAGGTACTTGCCCTCGCACCCGTCGTGCGGCACGACGACCGAGCCGATCTCGTCGGCGATCTGGTCCGCACGGGGGCGGTCCTTCTCCATCAGCACGACCTCGTGCCCGCTCTCGATGAGCTCCCGGCTGAGGTAGTAGCCGACCTTCCCGCCGCCCACGACGAGCACGAACATCGCTCAGACCTCCTGGCCGCGGACGGCACCCTGCCCGACGCTGGCGGGCGCTTCCGTGGCGTGATGCTGACCATCGTGGTGGGTGCCGCTCGGCGTGCGGATGCCCGGCAGCCCGGAGACGGGCAGGCCGACGTAGCCCGCCACGGCGTCCGCCATGAGCGACGTCCGGCAGAGGGTGGCCAGGCCGAGCTCGGCGTAGGCGGCCGCACGGAGCGGATCGTTGATCTTGGCGATCGTCCGCTTGGCCCCGAGGGCCTCCGCTGCGACCTGGGCGGCCATGACGTTCCGGTTGTCGCCCTCGGTCAGGGCCAGGAAGACATCCGCATCCGCGGCTCCGGCGCGTCGCAGCGTGTCCTCATCGGTCCCGTCGCCCCGGATGGCGCTGCCGGAGAACGTCGCCGGAAGCCGGTCGAAGGCTCGGGTCGCGAGATCCAGGAGGATCACCTCGTGGCCGGCCCGGTCGAACAGGTCGGCAAGGGTCGCGCCGACGCGCCCGCAACCGACGATGACGGTCTTCACGACGCCTCCTCGGGCATGGGGTCCCGCACGACCCACACGGCGCACGGGGCGTTCTTCAGCACGTACGGGATGGTCCGGCCGATCGCGAAATCGCCCCCGAACCGCTTGCGGTACGGCAGCCCGACGACGACGAGGTCCACCCCGCGCTCGATCGCCTCGTCGACGATCGCCGCACCGACGTCGCGCGCCTGGAGCAGCACCGTCTCGAGCGACTGCTTCGACTCCTCGGCGACGCCCTCCGCGACGTCGAGGATCCGCTGGGCGTCCTCCGACGCGCCGGCGACGTCCGAGTCGAGCGGCAGCGTCCAGTCGATCTCCACCACGTGGACGCCGATCAGCGCGGCCCGCGTCGGGCGGGCGAGCTCGCCCACGAGCCGCACGACGGCGGCATCGCTCGACCCGCCGTTCAGGGCGAGCAGGGCGCGGGTGAAGGTGGGCCGATGCTGTTCGGGCACCCTGGTCAGGCTTCCTCGGCTGATCGTGGGCACGGTGGGGATTCTTCGGGCGTTCGATCGTACAGCCTTGGCCGGACGTCGTCCCGGACCCGGAGTGCCAGCCCCGGACTGATCGGTTGGGCCCGAGCGCTATGAGGTCCGGCGGTACGGGACGTCCGCCACGACCGTGTGCTCTCGACCGAGCAGCGCGGCCTTGAGCCGCCGCGCGGTCTGGTTGTACAGCAGGCGGTCCCACCAGTGGCGCGCCACGTACTCCGGCAGGACGACGATCGTGACTGGCGCCGGGCGGTCGGGCGGCCAGGCCTGGTCCAGCACGTCGAGGTAGGCGAGCACCGGCCCGACCAGGGCGCGGTACGGGGACTCCACGATGACCAGCGGCACGCTCGGGATCTGGCGCTCCCAGCGCTCGCGCAGGGCATCACCCTCCTCCCGGTCCGTGGTGACGAACACGGCCCGGACGTCGTCGGCCACCGAGCGCCCGAAGATCACCGCCTGGATGACCGCCCGGTTGATCCCGTTGACGGGCACGATGACCCGCTCGTCGCGCTGGGGCCCCGCGATCACCAGGTCGTCGCGGACGTGCAGCTCCGCGGCCTGCGCGTCGTACTCCCGCCGGACGAACAGCATCAGCGCGACCAGGATGGGAATGAGCACGACGACCAGCCACGCCCCGTCGGCGAACTTCACCGTCGTGACCACGACGGCGACGACGCCGGTCGCGACGCAGCCCACGGCGTTGACCGCCAGGCGGTACCGCCAGCCGGGCTCCCGGGTCCGCAGCCAGTGCCGGATCATGCCCGCCTGGCTGATCGTGAAGTCGATGAACACGCCGACCGCGTAGAGCGGGATCAGCGCATGGGTCTTCCCGCCGGCCGCCACCACCAGCGATGCCGCCACGATGCCGAGCAGGATGATGCCCATCGAGAACGCCAGTCGGTCCCCGCGGAAGCTGAACTGGCGGGGAAAGAAGCCATCCTCGGCCAGGACCGCGGCCAGCCGCGGGAACGCCGCGAAGGACGTGTTGGCGGCGAGGAACAGCAGGAGCGCGGTGAACCCCTGGAAGGCATAGAACGCCACGTTGTCGCCGTAGACCGTCCTGGCCACCTGGGCGATGACGGTCTGCTTCGGCTCCTCGATCGGGTAGATCGCGAAATTCGTGGCCAGGTAGGTGATCCCGATGAAGAGCACGGCCAGGATCCCGGCCATCGTCATCAGCGTCCGCGAGGCGTTGCGCGGCTCGGGCGGCTGGAAGGCCGGCACGCCGGTCGCGATCGCCTCCGTGCCCGTCAGGGCCACGGCGCCCGAGGCGAACGCGCGGAGGAGGATGAAGATCCCGACGTTCTCCGCCGTCACCCGCGTGGCCTCGACGACCTCCGGCGGCGGGGGTTGATTGCCCTCGCCGAGGACCAGGATCCGGTAGGCGCCGATGGCGATCATCGCCAGGGCGCTGAACAGGAACAGGTAGGTCGGGACGGCAAAGATGTTGCCGGCCTCGCGGACGCCGCGGAGGTTGGCCAGCGTGATGAGGCCCAGCGCAGCCACGCCGATCCAAACGCGGGCGTCGCTCAGCGCCGGAAACGCCGAGGCGATCTGCTCGACCGCAGACGAGGTGGAGACGGCCGCGGTCAGGTTGTAGTCGATCAGCAGGGCGGATGCGGCGACGAGCGACGCAAGCCGCCCGAAGTTCTCCTTCGACACGGAGTACGAGCCACCGCCGGTCGGGTAGGCGATGCAGACCTGCCGGTAGCTGAAGGCCACGACCCCGAGCAGCACGGCGATCGCGATCGCGACCGGCAGCGCGAGCCCGATCGCGAGACCGCCCGCGCCGACGAGGATGAACGCGAGGACGATCTCCTCGGTCGCGTAGGCCGAGGACGAGATGGCGTCCGAGCTGAAGATCGCCAGGGCCTTCTTCTTGGACAGCCGCTCGCCCGCCTCCTCGTCGGAGTGGAGCGGGCGGCCGAGGGCGACGGCCTTGATCCGGGCGACCAGCCGCCCGGCCGGCGTCGCCGGCACGCTGGCCGCCGCCTTGGCCACCAGCTGGTTCCGGCCCGTGTACCGGAAGTACGCCGAGTGCGGCCGCTCGACCCGGACGCGCCGGTCACCGAGCTTCCGGCCCTGGAGGGGACGCCGGCCGCCGATCACGTGCGCGTGGCGCCCGAAACCGAGGTCGGAGTCGTGCCGGGGCGGCCGATCGACAGCCCGGCGGGATCAGATCCCGTGGCCGAGCCTCCCGACCAGGCGCGAGGGAAGGCCCGCTGCCGTCATCGCCGCCTGCACGGCCGGGATGTCGTACCCCACGCGGTGCCAGCTGCAGCGGGCTGCCTCCGTGTCGATGACCAGCCAGCTGGCCATCGGGTCGCCGTCCCGCGGCTGGCCGACGCTGCCGGGATTGAGCAGCACCGTGCGGCCGTCCATCGGCAGCTCCGAGCCGCGCGCCGGGCTGATCACCTCGACCCGGCCGTCGTCGTCCCGGAAGGCCACCGGCACGTGGGTGTGGCCGTGGAGCCCGTAGGGCGTGTCCAGCGACGTCAAGTTCGCGCGGGCGATGGGCACAGTCGTGATGTACTCCCAGATCGGGTCGCGCGGGCTGCCGTGGACAAGCGTGAAGTCACCTTCCGTGCGGCGCTCGGGCTGCGCCTCGAGCCATGCCCGGGTGGTCGATGACATCGCGTCCCGCGTCCACTCCATCGCGGCCCGGGCATCGGGGTTGAAGTACTCGATCTCGCGACCGCCGCATGCGGCCGCGTCGTGGTTGCCGCGTACGCCGACGGCCTCCAGGCCGGCCAGGCGCTCGACCACCCCGTCCGGTTCGGGACCGTAGCCGACGACGTCGCCGAGGTGCCAGACGGCGTCGATCGAGTCGAACGCGGCGATGACCGCGTCGAGCGCGACCAGGTTGGAATGGATGTCCGACAACACGGCGACGCGCATCGCCCGTCAGCGTAGCAGGGCGGCCCCCACGGTCGCCGACCGGCGAGCGGTGGATCGCGGGAGACGCCGGGTCCAGCTCGCGGTGGAACGCATCGGCACCGTCAGATCCTCGACGCGCGTCGGGAGCGGGCCTCGCGGGCGGCCCGGGTACGCCTCCGGTGGATGTACCCGCTGGCCGCCGGAGAGCCGCTCCCGGCGTCGTCTGCCGCGCACCGTGGGCTGGAGCGGTCTTCCCCGACTCGTTCGGTTCTCGGCACGGGTTTCTCCGCGCCCCTGGCGAGCCTGGTTACTCTCTCCCGAGACCCCAGTGCGGATGGCGGACGCTACGGTCCCCGCCGGCCCGTGTCAACGCGGTTGTCCACCAATCGTCGCCGGCGCCGCCGGACTGTGGACAACCGGGGCGCATCGGGCTCACCTGTCCACCGACGCCGGCAAGCCGGCCGCCTCCTCAGCCCGAGCGGGAGCTCGACCGCACCGGCCGTCCGAGCGTCCGGCGGACGACGTCGATCACCTCGTCGACGTACCGGTCCGCCTCGCCGCGCTCCGCCGCCGTCCGGACACAACCCTGGACGTGGTCCTCGAGCAGCAGGATCGAGACCGCGTCCACCGCGGCGCGGAGTGCGCTCGTCTGCTGGAGGATGTCGATGCAGTATTCCTCCCGCTCGATCATCCGCGCGATCCCGCGGACCTGGCCCTCCATCCGGCTCAGCCGGCGGACCAGCTGCGTCTTGTCTCGGGTATAGGAGTGGCGGAAGTTGGTCGGGTCGGCCGTGTCCGGCTGTGTCGTTGAGCTGGCCATGCGGCGGCGCGGTCCTCCGGGCGGGTGGTCGGCTGCGCATCATACCCCCCAGGGGTATGCGCTCGCAAGGCGCAGGTGACGACCGCCCCGGACCGGGAGCCCGCATCGCCCGAGACGCCGGACCCGCTAGACTGCCCGCGAATGGATCCACGGGATCGTCTCTCCGACCCGGTCGACGGCGCCGAGTGCGCCGCGTGCGGGCGGACCGTCCCCAGGGAGGACGTCCGGCTCCTGGCCCGGCGCGAGGACCTCGCCTTCGCAGAACTTCCATGCGGCTCCTGTGGAAGCATCAGCCTGGCCATCTTCGTCGGCCCGACTGCCGGCGATCTGGACGTCGGCGAGCAGCAGCCGGCTGCCATCGGACCGGACGACGTGCTCGATATGCACCTCCTCCTCGAGACCTGGAAGGGCGACCTGCGGTCGCTCGTCAGGGGCCCGTCCGGCGGGGCGCCGCGGGCACGATGACCGACCCACCTGACGCGAGCGCGCCGGACCCAACGGAAGCCGGCGATCGGCCCACGTTCGCCCATGCCAGCGAGGCCGAGATGGCCCGCATCTTGGACTTCTACGCGGTCCGCTGGGTCTATGAGCCGGACACGTTCCCGATCCTGTGGAACCTCGAGGGCGGCGTGGTGGAGAGCTTCTCCCCGGACTTCTGGCTGCCGGACCTCGATCTCTACCTGGAGATGACCACCCTGCGGCAGCGGCTCGTGCGCCGGAAGAACCGCAAGCTCCGCCGCCTGCGCGAGCTTTACCCGGACATTCGGGTCAAGCTCTTCTATGCCCGGGACTTCCGGGCGCTGATGCTGAAGTACGGCAAGCTGGCACTCGTCGGCGCGCTGTCCGGCACGCCGGGGCAGGTGGTGCCGGCGCGCCGTGCCGCCGCGCTGGTCGAGGTGCTCGCGGCGGGGATCGTGGATCCCGAGCTCGCGGCCGCCATCGGCGATCCGGAGCAGGCGCTCGCGCCGCCATCGGCCGCAGCCCTCGCGGCCCCTGCTGCAG
>JACDAV010000134.1 GCA_013695255.1 Chloroflexota bacterium | reverse complement strand
CGCTGCTGCAGGGGTCGCAGATCGACTACGTCGACACACTCATGGGCGCCGGCTTCACGGTCAACAACCCGAACGCCGTGTCCGGCTGCGGCTGCGGCTCGAGCTTCCGCACCGCGGACGACGCGGGGACGGCCCGCTCCTGCGCTCACTGATCCCGCTCGCATCGATCGAAGCCGCCGGGCGACCGGCGGCTTCTTGATTCGCGCCCCGGCGTGGCGCGGAGCGGTCCTCGGCGGGCCGACGGGGCCGATCGCTCCTAGACTGCCACAACGCATGCAGATCCCGCTGTTCCCCCTCCACACCGTGCTCTGTCCCGGGATCGCCCTGCCGCTCCACATCTTTGAGCCCCGCTACCGGCTCATGGTCGAGGCCTGCATCGAGCGGGAGTCGCCGTTCGGGATCGTCCTGATCCGGGAGGGGCGCGAGGTCGGCGGCGACGAGGTCTCGGTCGCGGGCGTCGGCACGTTCGCGGAGATCCGCCAGGCCGGCCGTCTCCCGGACGGCCGATACGACCTGCTCGTGGTCGGGACCGGTCGGTTCGCGATCGAGGACGTGGACTCGGCCAGCGAGCCGTGGCTCGTCGCCAGCGTCCTGCCCCTCGACGACGAGGTCGGCCGGCGCGATCGGGCCGCGCGGCTGGCATCGCGGACGATGCGCCAGTTCGTCCGGTATCTCCACCTGCTCCAGCCGACGGAGGGGGAGACCGCCGACGAGATCGATGTCCGGATCGAGATCGAGACCGAGGCCGAGGCCGAGGCGGCCGCGGGTGAGCTGCGGGCTGCGGCAGCGCGGGATCCGTCGGACGCCGGCCGCCCGGAGGGATGGGAGCCCTCGGCCGAGGAGGCGGCTCGGGCCGCCAGCCTGGAGGAGACGGCCCGGCGCCTGGTGATCCCGGACGACCCGACGACGCTCTCGTACCTGCTGAGCGGGATCATCCAGGTCGACGGCCTCCAGCGGCAGGTGCTGCTGGAGGCGGACACCACCGAGGATCGGCTGGCGGCGCTCGACGCGCTCCTGGATCGCGAGCTCTGGCTCCTGCGCCGGCGGCTCCGGCAATACACGCCCGACGCGACCCACGCGGGCGTCCGGCGCAACTGAGCGAGCGGCGCCCGGACCCAAGGGCACGTTCGGGCGATCGTCGGATGGCCGGCGCGGAAGGATGACAGCGATGCGACGCGTGCTGCTCTGGATGGCCGGCAACGTCTGGCTCCGGGATCGCGTGCCCCGGCTCTGGTTCGCCCGGCGTGCCGTTCGCCGGTTCATGCCGGGCGAGGAGGCCTCGGCCGCCCTCGATGCAGCGGAGCGGTTCCGCCGCCACGGCATCGCCACATTGCTGACGCACCTGGGCGAGAACCTGACGCGGATCGAGGAGGCAGATGCGGTCGCTGCCCACTACGAGGGCGTGTTCGACGAGATCGCCCGTCGCGGGCTCGATGCAGAGGTGTCCGTCAAGCTGACCCAGCTGGGATTGGACCTCGACGAGGCCCGGACCTGCGCCCACGCGCGCCGGCTCGCGGAACGGGCCGGAGAGCTGGGGGGCGTCCTGTGGATCGACATGGAGGGCAGCCCGTACACGGAGCGGACGGTCGCGCTGTACGAGCGCCTCAAGGCGGAGCGACCGAACCTGGGCATCGCGCTGCAGGCGTACCTGCGGCGGACCGCGGCCGACATCGAGCGGCTGCTCCCGCTCGACCCGGCCATCCGGCTGGTCAAGGGCGCCTACGCCGAGCCGGAGTCGATCGCCTGGCAGCGCAGGGCGGACGTCGATCGCAGCTTCGTCGCCCTTGCCCGGCAGCTCGTCGAGGCACGACGTGCCGGTCGGAACGTCCGGATCGGGCTGGGGACGCACGACGTCCGGCTGATCGAGCACATCGCCGCCCGTGCGGCCGCCATCGGCGTCGAGCGCGACCGGCTCGAGGTCCAGATGCTGTACGGGATCCGCGAGGACCAGCAGCGACGGCTCGCCAGGCTGGGCTTTCCGGTGCGCAACCTGATCGCCTACGGCGAGCACTGGTATCCCTGGTACATGCGGCGGCTCGCCGAGCGGCCGGCAAACGTGCTGTTCGTGTTGCGCCAGCTCGTTCCCTGATGCCGATCCCCGACTCGGACCGGTCGTTCACAGACACCCGGCGGTTCAAGCTGATCAAGCTGGTCCTGGGAACGCTGAACCCCGCAATGCGCCGAATCCTCGCCTCGAGGTTCGCCGGTCCGCTGGCTCGGGCGCTGATGCTCCTCCGCTTCCGCGGCCGGACGAGCGGTCGCTGGTACGTCACCCCGGTCGGGTACGTCCGGAGGGAAGCGCTGGTCGTCGTCGTCACCTCTCCCGCGTATCGCTGGTGGCGCAACGTCACCGGCGGCGCGGACGTGCAGGTTCGGATCGACGGCCAGTGGTACGAGGCGCGGGCACGGGTCGTGCTCCCCGAGGACGGCGACTACGACCAGGTCGTGGCGCTCCAGGTCCGCGGGCGCGGTCCCGCGATGCTGCGGGGCTTCGGCGTGCCGGTGACGGATGACGGGCGGGTCCCGGCCGAGGCCCGCTCCGATGCGCCGAAGCGGGCGCATCTCGTTCGCGTCGACCTGGGACGGGCGATCGACAGCCTCTCATGACCCCGGGTTGGCGCCAAGGCGCTGCGACGCGGCACGCGGAGTCACCTCGGCCGGCCAGTCGGCCCTACGAATCGCTGAAGCGCTCCTCCTTCCACGGGTCCGCGTCGTTGTGATAGCCGTAGCGCTCCCAGAAGCCCGGCCGGTCCGCCGGCATGAACTCGAGGCCGCGGACCCACTTGGAGCTCTTCCAGAAGTACTTCTTCGGGACGAGGAGCCGGACTGGCCAGCCGTGCTCCAGCTCGAGCGGCTGGCCGCCGAACGTGTCGGCGAGCAGGACGTCGTCGTCGTCGAGAACCTCGAGCGGGACGTTCGCGGTGTAGCCCTGCTCGGCGTGGGACACGACGAAGCGGGCGCTCGGCCGCACCTGGGCAAGGCGCAGGATCTCCTGGATGGGCACGCCCTCCCAGTCGGTGTCGAGCTTGCTCCAGCGGGTCACGCAGTGGATGTCCGTGTGGACCGTCTTGCGCGGGAGCGCCTTGAATTCGTCCCATGTCAGCCTGAACGGGCTGTCGACATCGCCCCACACCTTGAAGTCCCAGGTGGCGAGGTCCGTGCGCGGGACGGACCCGTAGTGGAGGACGGGAAACTTCTCGGTGCGGTACTGGCCGGGCGGGATCCGGTCCGCGACGGCCGGGTCCTTCTCCTTCCGGCCGAAGAGGCCCTCGAACATGATCACCTCGG
>JACDAV010000307.1 GCA_013695255.1 Chloroflexota bacterium | reverse complement strand
GGCCCGTGCGTCACCCCCTGCCGCGCGGTCGCGGTGGTCGCAGCCACGATGCCCGCGGCGGCGATGGCCCGGGTGCTGTCGCCCACGTCCGGCCCGGCGCCGGATGCCGACTCATCCCCTGGGCCGGTGGGCCGTCGCCTCGGGGCGCCCTCGGTCTCCTCGTACTCGCCGACGCTGCCGAAGACCGGCAGGCCCGCGGACGCGGCGAGCGCGCGCGTGGCGGCATCGCCGGTGACGATCGACAACCGCCGGCCCCGACCCTGCGCCTCGCGGGCCAGCAGCCGGAAGTTGATCCGCGAGGTCGCGAGCCGGGACCCGTAGGGCACCACCAGCGCGATCCGGATCTCCTCGATGCCGCGCATTCGCGCCGCCGCCGAGGTGATCTCGTCGTCCGGCTCGAGATAGACGATCGCGGCCATCAGACCTTCATCGCCCGGAGCACCCGGCGGAGGGCGAGGTCGAGCGGCGCCTCGGCGGTCTGGAGCTCGATCGCCTGGTAGGCCAGGCCGAGCGGGGTCACGTCCTGCTGGTCGACGAGCAGCTTGGTCGCGTCGGTCAGCGAATCGACGTGATCGGGGGTGATCACGGTGACCTCCGGTGGCCGGGCGAACGAGAGCCGCTTCCAGAAGGACTCCGCGGAGAGGATGCGCGGGATCTCCGGGAGCCGCGAGCCGCCGCCGCACAGGTAGATCCGGCCGGGCAGCAGGTCGCCGCCGGACAGCTCCTCCATCACCAGCTCGACCCCCGCTGCCCAGACCTCCACGTCGTCGGCCACGATCGAGGCGACCTCGTCCCGGCGATCGACCGGGAGGCCGCGGGCGTAGTCGACCTTGAGCGATTCGGCGCGGGGGAACGGCAGGTCCAGCCGATCGGCCAGGGACTTGGTGAACGCGCGGCCACCGAGCGCGAACATCCGGGTTCCCTCGATGCCGCCCTGACGCACCAGCGCCACGTCCGTCGTGCCGCCGCCCACGTCGATGAACAGCGCCCCGGCCTGGCGAACGTGCTCCGTGCCCAGCACCCGGGCCACCGCGTACGGCTCGGCCACGATCTCCAGCAGCTCGAGGTCGAGCTGCGACGCGACGCTCTGCAGCGCACCGAGGTGGACGAGAGGAGCATACGCGTTGAAGATCGCGATCTTGACGTGGCGGCCCTGGAAGCCAACCGGGTTGGTCAGCGAATAGCCGTCGATGGCCGCCCCGACGACGGCCGCATGGACCAGCCGGACGTCGACGTGCGGCAGGCCGGTCTCCCAGGTGATCGAGCGCTCGGCCTCGCGCAGCGCCTCCCGCTGGACGCCATCGATCAGCTTCTGCAGCTCGGCCTCGCTGATCGGCTGGTCCGGCCGCTTGCGCTCCTGGCTGTGGGTGGTGGTGAAACCCTTGACCAGCTCGCCGGCGATGCCGATCACGACCTGGGCGGGTCGGAAGCCGGACATCTCCTCGGCCTCCTGGAGCGCCACGGCGCAGTTGTCGACGACCGCGGCGATGTCCGCCACCGTGCCCGACTGCATGTGCGACAGGCCCTGGCGCTTGCGCCCGACGCCCCGGACGATGCCGTGGCCGGAGTCGTCGATCTCGAAGACGAGGGCCTTGGCGAACTCGGTGCCGATGTCGAGGGCGGTGCAGGCGGCGAGCTTCGGCTCGCCGTCCCGCTGCCAGAGCCGGCGCCAGAAGGCCATCAGGCCTCCGCGTGCTTGCCGTTGCGGAGCGCGGCACGCACGGCGTCCAGGGCGGCCGGCAGACTGTCCCGCCGCGATCCCCTGCCCTGCGCCATCTCCGCCCGCCCGCCGCCCTTGCCGCCGAGCGGAGCGACCGCGGCCCGGACGAGGTCGCCGGCCGCGATCCCCCGCCCCACGAGATCGTCGCTGACCGTGACGAAGACCTGCGGCTCGTCAGCGTCGAGCGCGAGCGCCACGACGCCCGAGCCGAGCACGCTCCGAACCTCCCGGGCGACGCCCTTCAGGACGTCGATCGACGGCCACGGAGCGGCGGCCGCCACGAGCCGGATGCCCGGCAACGGCTCCTCGGCGCGGGCGACGAGCTCGGCCGGCTGCGGCACGCCGGTCGAGCCGCCGGCTCTCAGCCGTCGGCGCGTCTCGCGGAGCTCGTCCTGCAGGGCGCGGATGCGCTCGGGGACGGCCTCGGGCGACTGGGCGCCGAGCAGCTCGGCGGCCTCATCGAGGACGGCTGTTCGTGCGTCGAGATGCGCGTCGGCGCCAGCGCCGGTCAGGGCCTCGATCCGGCGCATCCCGCTGCCGATGCTGCGCTCGCCGGTGATGACGAAGCTGCCGATCTGGCCGGACGAGCGGCAGTGCGTTCCGCCGCACAGCTCGAAGCTATAGTCCTCGACCCTCACGGTGCGCACCGTCTCGCCGTACTTCTCGTCGAAGAACGCGTCGGCGCCCTGCGCGATCGCCTCGGCCATCGGCATGAACGCGACGGTCACGGGCCGGTCGTCCCGGACGACGTCCCGGACCTCCTCCTCGATCCGTCGCCGCTCGTCAGGGGTCAGGGCACGGTCGAACGGAAAGTCGAACCGAAGGTAGTCCGGCGTCACCAGAGATCCGGCCTGCCGGGCCCGTTCACCGACGACGTTCCGGAGCGCGCGGTGCACGACGTGCGTGCCGGTGTGGTTGCGCATCGTGTGGGCGCGCCGCTCGGCGTCGACCTCGGCAGTCACGGTCTGACCCACCGCGAGGCGCGCGCGCAGCATGCCGTGGTGGACATGCAGGCCGCCGACCGGCTTCTGCGTGTCGGCCACCTCGAACAGGGCAGCGCCGCCCTCCGCAGCGCGGAGCACCCCGCGATCGCCGATCTGACCGCCGCCCTCGGCGTAGAAGGGCGTCCGGTCGAGGACGATCTCGGCCTCGGCGCCGGCCTCGGTCCAGCCCTCGGCGTCACCCCGGGCGGTCAGCTCGTCGTACTCGACGCCGCCGCGCAGGATGGCCACGACCCGCGCCTCGGCGCTGGTGGTCTCGTAGCCGACGAACTCGGTGTCCCCGGTTCGCGCCTGGATCGACTGGAGCTGCGCGGCGCGCTCGGCGTGACGCGACAGCTCCGCCTTCCGGCCGCTGCGGCTGCGCTCGCGCTGCTCGGCCAGGGCCTCGTCGAAGCGTGCACGATCGAGGGCCACGCCGTGCTCGGCGGCGAGCTCGACGGTCAGGTCGATCGGGAAGCCGTAGGTGTCGTGCAGGCGGAAGGCCACCTCGCCCGGGAGCCGCGGCGCATCCGGCGGCAGGTCCTCCGGCCGGCGGCCGACCTCGCGATCCACCGACGTCAGCTGGATGAGCGCCTCCTCGAGCAGCACGGTGCCGGCATCGAGCGTTCGTCCGAACTGCGACTCCTCGCGCACCAGCGCGCCGAGGACCTCCTCCCGCCGCTCCTCGAGGTGCGGGTACGGCTCGCGCATGACATCGATCACGACGGCCGCGATCTGCGCCAGGAACGGCTCCCTTCGCCCCAGCAGGCGGCCGTGACGGACGGCCCGCCGGACGATCCGGCGCAGGACGTAGCCACGCCCCTCGTTGGCCGGCAGCACGCCGTCGGCGATCAGGAACGTCGCCGCGCGCGAATGGTCCGCAATCACCTGGTAGCTGAAGCGCTCGTGCTCGAAATCGTCCGGGTCGTGTCCCAGCAGCTCCCGCATCCGGTCATGGATGGGCGCGAA
Source organism: Chloroflexota bacterium (assembly GCA_013695255.1). Taxonomy (GTDB): domain Bacteria; phylum Chloroflexota; class Limnocylindria; order Limnocylindrales; family CSP1-4; genus JACDAV01. Next base: position 659 of record JACDAV010000307.1, on the reverse strand, counting down.
CAGGTCCGTGTCGAAGTTCGAGGGCACCTGCTGCATCACGCTGGCCAGCCGCTCGAGGCTCATGCCCGTATCCACGCTGGTGAACGGCAGCGGTACCCGGCCATCCGGCCGCTGATCGAACTGCATGAACACGAGGTTCCAGATCTCCAGCCAGCGGGGACAGTTCTCCGAGTGGTCCGGGATGCAGTGGGGCCCCTCGCTCAGATGCGCGCCGCGGTCGAAGTGGATCTCGCTGCACGGGCCGCACGGCCCGGTCTCCGCCATCCGCCAGAAGTTGCTGTCATCGCCGTTGTCGACGTCGCCCCAGCGAGCCATCCGGTCCGCCGGCAGGCCGATCTCGTCGCGCCAGATGCTCCAGGCCACCTCGTCCGCCGTGTAGGTCGTGGCCGCCAGCCGCTCGCCCGGGATGCCGAGGTCGCCGGTCAGGAAGTCCCACGCCAGCTGGATTGCCTCGCGCTTGAAGTAGTCGCCGAAGCTCCAGTTGCCGAGCATCTCGAACATCGTGTTGTGGCGTGTCGTCCGGCCAACCTCCTCGAAGTCGTTCTGCTTGCCGGCCACGCGCAGGACCCGCTGGTAGTCGACGGCCCGCGTGTAGCCGCGCTTCTCGACCCCGGTCAGGACGTCCTTGAACTGGACCATGCCGCTGTTCGTGAACAGCA
>JACDAV010000284.1 GCA_013695255.1 Chloroflexota bacterium | reverse complement strand
GTCGTGCCCACCGTTCGTGCTGCCGGCGTCCCGGCCGCCCGGGCCGCGGTCGGCCGGCAGACCACCGCGCCGTCCACGCGCCGTGACGCGGATGCCCGGCCGGCCGCGGGCGGCGGCCGCCGGTCCGTGTGGCCGTTCGGCCGAACCGCCGGGATCGTGGCGGTGGCCGTGGTCGGCCTGGCCGTTCTGGCCGGCGCCGTTGGTGCATACCTGCTGCTGCCGTCGGCGGACGTCACGATCACCGCCCGGACGGAGCGGATCGGGCCGGTGGCGCTGGAGATCCGGGCGGATCCCAACGCGACCGAGCCGGATGCCGTCGCGCGCGTCGTCCCGGCCCGCCGGCTGACGTTCGACGTGGCGGTCAGCGACACCTTCGCAGCCACTGGCCGGCGAGTCGAGGAATCGACCGCAACGGGCTCGGTCACCTTCTCGAACCTGAACACCGGCGGCTCGACGGCCATCGCCGCGGGCTCCGTCGTGTCGACGGAGGGCGGCATCCGCTTCCGGACGAGCGAGGCGGTCACCCTCGCGGCTGCGCAGCTCATCCTCGGCGACCCGATCCGGGTGGAGCCGGCGACGGCGGCTGTCGGCGTGACGGCCATGGCGCCCGGTCCGGCCGGCAACGTCCCGGCCAACGCGATCACGCTCGTCCCACAGGGGCAGGACCCCAACCTGGTCAAGGTGAACAACCCGGCCCCGACGGCCGGTGGGGCCAGGGACGAGTTCCCGCAGATCCTGCGGGCGGACGTCGATGCCGCGATGGAGGAGCTGCGCGGCCGGATCGACGAGGAGTTCGCGGCCGTGGTGGCGGACCCGAACCGGATCCCCGAGGGGATGACCCTCTTTCCGCAGACCGCCGTGCTCGCCGACCCGGTGCCGACGACAGAGCCGGACACGCTTGTCGAGCAGGAGATCGCCGAGTTCGAGCTCAGTCTGGCCACGACGGGGACCGTGATCGCGGTCGACGCCCGACCGGTCGAGTCGATCGCGGTCGAGCGGATGACCCAGTCGGTCACCGACGGCTATCGGCTCGTCGACGGCTCGATCGAGGTGGTTGCCGGCGAGCCAAAGGTCCAGGGCGAGGCCGTGATCTATCCGGTCAGCGCTTCCGCCGAGCAGATCCGGACCCTTGATGGGACGGCGATCCGGGAGCAGATCAAGGGCAAGTCCATCGACCAGGCCCGTGCGCTCCTGGCACCGTACGGGACGGTCGACCTGCGCGTCTGGCCGGACTGGGTCAGGGCGATCCCGACCATCGACAGCCGGCTGTCCGTGCGCGTCGAGGAGCAGCCGGATCGCGCCGCACCGGGCCCCGAACCGTCCCCCAGCGCTGCGGGAGGCGGGGGCCCGAGCGGCTCGGCCGCCTCGTCACAGCCGGCCGCCTCGTCACAGCCGGCCACGTCCCCGGTCGCCTCCGGCAGCCAGGAAGCCGGGCTCGAGAGCGACTCGCCACCGTGAGCCGCGTCCTCGGCATCGACCTGGGGTCGCGCCGCATCGGCATCGCGATCGCCGACGGCGACGGCAGCGGAGCCCGCCCGCTCGTCACGATCCGGCGCGGCCGCGATCCTGAGGCGGATGCGGCCGCGATCGAGCGGTTGGCGGTCGAGCAGGGCGCGGACGAGCTGGTGGTGGGGCTGCCGCTCGAGGCCTGGGGCGCCGAAGGTCCGCAGGCCGAGCTGACCCGCGCCTGGGCGACGCAGATCGCGGCCCGGCTGGGCCTGCCGGTGGGACTGCGCGACGAGCGGCTGAGCAGCCACCTGGCGGAGCGCCGCCTCGGGCCGATGAAGCGCGGCCGCTCCGGGGGACCCCCCACGCCGGCCCAGCGCGAGGTGTACCGTTCGCGTGTCGACCGCGAGGCCGCCGCGATCATCCTCCAGGATGAGCTGGATGCGCGAGCCGCCGCGGACACGGGCCGACCCCCAGCCCGCGAGGCCTCGTCCGTTCCCCCGTCGACCGCGATGGAGAACAGTCGATGACGATTCGGGGAGGCGGTCGCGCCCGTGATCCGCGGATCCACGCGCACCCGTACGAGCCGAGCGATCACCTGGCGACCCGCCGCAAATGGGACGAGGACCCCCGGCGGGCGCCGAACGGCCGGCGGTTCCGGGACCGAGGCGGGAGCGGCCTGGTGGGGCTGCTCCGCTTCATCGTCTTCGCGTTCGTGCTTGGTGGGCTGGTGCTCGCGGTCCTGCTGACCGTGCTTCGACCGGTCGTCTCGGACACCCTCGTGAGCTGGGGCTACGACAACCCGGCCGCGCTGCGCATCCCCTTCGTCGCCGATCTGGTCAAGGAACGCCTTGGCGCGGCCCTGACCCGGGCGCCGAGCAACGACGCCCGGGATGTGACGTTCACCGTCCGCGATGGCGATACGATCGCGAAGGTGGCGGATCGCCTCGAGGCAGCGGGACTCGTCACCGACTCGCGCGCCTTTGTCTTCCAGGCCACGATGCGCGATCTGGCGCCCAGGCTCGAGGCCGGCGACTTCCGGCTGGCGAAGAACATGACCCCGGACCAGGTCGTGACGGCATTGACGAAAAACCGGATCACGATCGTCCTGACCTCGAAGACCTTTCGGGAGTCGCTCCGGATCGACCAGATGGCGGCCTTCATCCAGACCTGGGAGGAGGACCTCGCGGTCGACGCAGAGGCGTTCCGCGACCTCGCGACGAAACCGACGCGCGAGCTGCTGGACGACTATCCATGGGTCGAGGCATCCGGCCTGCCCGAAGGCGCGGCGCTGGAGGGTTACCTCTTCCCGGCCGCCTACGACCTCACGCCCGAGACGACGGCCGAGGAGCTGATCCGGATGATGCTCGACCGGTTCATCAAGGAGGTCGGTCGCGAGCGCGTTGCGGTGGCCACGTTCTACGAGCGCCTGACGCTTGCCTCGATCGTCGAGCGCGAGGCGCAGCTCCCCGAGGAGCGGCCGCAGATCGCGGGCGTCTACCAGAACCGGCTCGACGGCACCGGGCCGGACCAGATCCTCAACGCCGACCCGACGGTGATCTATGCGGCGGACACCGTCGCCCTCGCCGACATCCCGTTCGAGCAGTGGGACGAGTACGTCTTCTGGGAGGTGCCGGAGGGCGTCGCGCTGGCGGACATCGAGCTCCCCGAGGCGCTCGAGCGCTACAACACGTACCGCAACCGCGGCCTGCCGCCGGGGCCGATCTGTGCACCCGGTCTCGCCTCCATCGAGGCGGCGCTCGAGCCGGACACGGAGGCCGGATACAGGTACTTCGTGCTGATCCCGGACGCCAAGGGCAAGCACGACTTCTCGAAGTCGATCGAGGAGCACAACCAGAAGCTTCGCGACTACGGCTACCTTTGACGCCGCGCTCCGCCGGACCGGCCGCCTGGCCCACGCCAACCGACTTCGCGGCCCCGCCGCCGCCATCCCAGCTGACCGAGTGGGAGGCGCTCGACCGGGTTGCCAGGCCGGCGCGCCTCCGCCGCCTGCGCGACCGCTTCGCCGGCGCCGGCGTCGAAGCGTATTTCGGCGTCCGGCCGGAGCACATGCGCTACCTGACCGGCTTCCGGCTGGGCGCCGGCGAGGAGAAGGTCGCCGGCCAGTCCGGCCAGTTCCTCGTCGGTGGTGATGAGGTGGTCGTCCTGGCGGACAGCCGCTACACGATCCAGGTCCGGCGCGAGGCGCCCACCGCGCGACTGTTCGAGGTCTATCACGACCTGCCGTCGCGCTGGCCGGAGCTCGTCGGCTCGGTCGGCGCGCGACGCGTCGCGATGGAGACCGCCTTCCTCCCGCACAGCGTCTGGACGGCCCTCGAGGCGGCCGCGCCCGATGTCGAGCTCGTGCCCGTGGACGGCTGGCTCGAGGCGGATCGGGCGACCAAGGAGCCGGCCGAGCGCGAGCGGATCGCGGCCGCCTGCGCCGTCGCGGATCGCGCGCTGGCGGCGCTCCTGCCTCGGATCCGTCCCGGCGCGACTGAGATCGAGCTGGCCATGGCGCTCGAGTGGGAGATGCGGACGAATGGAGCCGAGGCGCTCGCGTTCGACGTCGCGTGCCTGTCCGGACCGCAGGCGGCGCTGCCGCACGGGGCGCCACGTGACGAGCCGATCGCCGATGGCGCGGTGCTGCTGTTCGACTTCGGAGCGCAGGTCGCCGGCTACCGGAGCGACATGACCCGCACGCTCTTCGTCGGTGAGCCGTCCGAGCGGGACCTCGCCGTTCATGGCCTCGTCGCGCGCGCCCAGCGGACCGCGATCCAGCTTCTCGAGGCGCATCTCGCCGAGGGCGCGGCCCTGCCGACCGGGCGCGAGGTCGACGCGGCCGCTCGCGCGGTGCTCGTGGAGGACGGCCGCTGGCCGGCGTACGGGCACGGGCTGGGCCACGGGATCGGGCTGGCGACGCACGAGGCGCCCTCGCTCGGGCGCTCCGAGGC
>JACDAV010000272.1 GCA_013695255.1 Chloroflexota bacterium | reverse complement strand
ACTCGACCTCGTCCGGCAGCAGCGTCGACGGATACACCTCGCGGGCGCTCGCGGCGCCGAAGAGCAGCGTCACCTGGCGCCCATCCCGGATCGCCTCGTCGACCAGCATCCGGACGCCGGCCATGCCAAGGCCGCCGGCGACGAGCAGCAGGTGGCGGGAGCGCGGGTCGACCTCGAACGGCCGGCCCAGCGGGCCGAGGACGTCCAGCGCGTCGCCCGGTCGGAGCCTCGTCAGCCAGTCCGTCCCCCGGCCCACGGTTCGGAAGTGGATCGTGACCGTCCCGGAGGCCGCGTCCGCCGTGTTGATCGAGAAGGGGCGCCGCAGGACGAGTCCGGACAGGTCGCCGGTGCGGACGTGGACGAACTGGCCGGCGCGGCTGCCGTTGGCAAGATGAGGGGCGTGCAGGGACTGGATGAACTGGCCGGGCAGGATCTCCCGGCTGTCGATCAGCTCCGCCCCGAGGAGCCGCATCGTCACTCGCGCGGCGTTCCACCGCTCCCGTTGCGGAGGTCCTCGTCCTCGCCCTCGTCGGCGGCGGTGGGGACGTCCGCGTCCGCGTCGGTGGCGAGGGGCTCGTCGGTGGCGAGGGGCTCGTCGACGACGACCGCGCCCGGCTCGGTCTCGCCGCCGATGCCGGGCCACGCCTCGGCGAGGGCGTCGGCCAGGTCGCCGAAGACGTCCGTCGGGTCGTAGAACTCGACCAGCTCGTCCGCAGTCTCGAGCATCCGCCACTCGCCCCCCGCGTCCTCCGGCACCACCTCGGCCCTGAAGCCGTCGTTGGCCGTCAGCGTCAGCCGCTCGTCATCGTCGTCGACGACGATGACGTCGCCGATCCGGGCGGTCAGGTTGCGCGCCGCTGAGCCGAAGTCATCGAGCAGGCGCGACTCGCTCCGCTGGCTGCGCTCCTGGTACTCGAGCGCGAGGTCGTAGAGCCGCCGGGCGGCGCCCTCCTCGGTGTCCGCGTCGGGCGAGTCAGGCTGCGTGGCCGCCCAGTCGTCTGCCGCCGCCGCGTACGGATCGCCGGCCACGCCCACGAACGTCTCGTCCGGGGCGACGCCAGCCTCGTCCATCAGGTCGTCCGCGGCGGTCGGCTGGCTGGCCATTCCGCCCGCCTCGCGGGCCGCGTCGGCAAAGGCCTGATAGAGGTCCGCCGGGTTGTACAGCTCGACCAGCTCGCCGGCGCTCTCGATCACCTCGGTCTCGGAGACCCACTCACCCGTCGTCTCGTCCTGGAAACGGGTGCGACTCCGGAACGTCAGGTCCGGCGCGATCGAGAGGTAGTCGGGGTCGTCGTCGATGAGCGTCAGACCGCCGAGGTCCGAGAGGCGATCGCGGTTGGCGTCGAGGAAGCGGTGGAGCTGCTGGGCGGCCTGGACCAGGAAGTCGCTGCGCTCGAGGGCGGCATCGGCCGCGAGCTCCCCGAGCAGATCGTTCCGGCTCGTGTCCATCGCGTGGCCTCCCTGGGTGGTCTGTCGTCGCGGCGGACCGGGCGGTTCCGCCGGCTGAGATCAGCGGTGAAACTCGAGATCGGGTCCCATCCGCTCACGGAGGAACATCGAATGGTGGCGCTCGAAGATCCACTCGCCGGCCCGGTGCCCGAGGGCGCGGGTCGCCTCATCGGCCTCCAGCTTGTCAAGTGTCGCGTAATCGGGGAGGTCCAGCATGATGACGTTGTCGAAGTCCCAGCCGTGCGCGACGTTGAACCAGCCGATGAAGCGGATCCCGAACTTCTCCTCGTACTCGCGAACGGTCCGCGGAAAGATCGTGCGCATGAAGAACTTGAAGAACGGGTCACGCCCCCGCCGGACCGAGAAGTAGGTCGCGAGCACGGGCACGCTGCGATGGTCCTCCGACTCCGTTCAACGGCGCGGCGCGCCGAGGGCGGCGGTCATTGTCGCACGGGCCCCTCGGCTGGCGGTTCCTCGGCGTCCGTCGCGGTCGCAGCGTCCGTCGCGATCGCGACGTCTTCCAGCTCCCCCACCGTGGGCGTCCGGCTGGCCAGCGGCCGGCGGCGACCGGCGCGACGGTCCGCGGCCACGAGCCGGAGCAGGAAGATGATCGTCTGACCCGCCAGCAGCAGGAGGCCGATGACCGCGAAGAGGAGACCCGCGCTGACGCCCACGGGCCAGTCCCAGGCGACGCTCAGCGGCGTGAGGACGACGAGCACGGCCAGCAGCGCGAGCTGGAACCTGAAGCAGCCGAGCCCGGGACCGCGCTCCGAGTCGAGCGGCTCGCCCTTGTAGCGGATGGGCCGGGCAGAGCTGACGGGATCGGGGGCTGCCTGGGTCACGCTCGGACTGTACGGGAGGCGCGCCGCCGGCGTTGTCGCGGGCGCCGTCGTCCGGTCGTCCATGGCTCATCCGGTTCTGCGCGTCACTTACGAACGGGATGCGTGGTAGGTATGCGCCCCGCGTCCCCGGGACGCCGTTTACGCACCCGGCGCGTACCTGACGCTCGGAACCCCAGAATATCCGCGGGCCATGCTGACGCTTGTGTGCTACCACGCACCTGGCGCGTATCTGACCCGCCCGACGCGACTCGGGGTCAGCTCGCCGGTCGGCGCTCCTCGGGCTCAGCTCGCCGGGCGGCGCGGCTCCGGCGCATGGGCCAGAACTGTCAGCCGGACCTCGTGGTCGCGTGCCTGGAGCGCTTCGTCGCCACGGGCATCGGCTGGCCGGCCGGCGGGCCGTAGTGCCGCCTCGTCAGCCGGCCAGCTACGCCAGTCGGTAGTCGCGGTTCAGCGCGGGAAGCCCATCGCGACCGAGCCTCGCGCGGCCGCCAACGCCGCACGTCCGCGTCGCGCGTCGCGCACGATGAACCCCGACCGCGCGAGCGGCATCAACTGGTCGAACGCGCAGAGGGAGGCGACCGATCGGCGCCCCAACCGACCGCTCGCTGGTGGATCGCGCCCGGCTCGGCGACCTCGATGCGTTCGAGTCGATCGTTCGCAGCCGGACGGATGCCGTGTACCGACTCTCGCTCGCCATCACCGGCGACGAGGCTGACGCCCGCGACGCCGCCCAGGAGAGCTTCGTCGCAGCCTGGCGCGAGCTTCCCGGGCTGCGCGACGCCGACCGCTTCGACGCCTGGCTGCAGCGGATCGTGGTCAACCGGTGCCGGATGGTCATTCGAGCCCGGTCGCGACGGCGGGTCCGCGAGATCCCGGCAAGCCTGCTGCCTGCCCCACGGGCCGATGTCGCAGCGGCGAGCGACGCCGATCGTCTCGGGGCGGCCCTGTCGCGCCTCGCGCCCGATCATCGCGCGATCCTCGCCCTCCATCATCTCGAGGGCCGGACGATCGACGAGCTCAGCGCCTCGCTCGGCATTCCGGCCGGCACGGTCAAGTCACGGCTCTTCACGGCCCGCCGGGCCCTTGATCGGGCGCTGGGCACCGAGGCGGAGGAATGAGGGAGCCCCGCTGGGACGACGACCGACTCTCCGAGGCCTTTCGCGCGAGATTCCTTGTGAGCGCTCCGGACGATGTGGCGCCCGCGATCCTGAAAGCCCTCGACGCTCCGCGGCGCCGTCCGCTGGTCCTCGCACCACGCCGGTGGATCGGCGCGGCCGCGGTGGTCGCCGCGCTCGTGCTGGGCTCCCTCCAGCTCCTTGCCGGGGGCGAAAGGGCGCCCGACACGACGCCAGCGCCGTCGCACACGGCGTTGGCGACCGATGGGCCAGACGTTGCCTTCGGCCTACCGGTGCTCAGTGTCGAGGAGGCGGTCCGGCGGCGTGACACGGCGCTCGACGACACCGTCCTGGCGGTGTCAGGGTACGTTGGTCCGGTCGGCGGCCCTCCGGTCTCCTGCCAGCCCAGCGCAGGCCTGACGTCACCGGTCCAGCCGCGTTGTCCGGACCAGTTCGAGTGGCTGATGCAGGATCCGGAGCAGCTCGTGACCCGATCGGGCGACAGCTGGACCGGCCGCCAGCCATCCGGACCGGCCTTGAACCCCATCGTCCGCTCTCCAACCGCCTGGGCGTTGGGCCGTGAGGCCGGGCTGGATCCGCTCCCGCCGGCGCGAGTCCTGGTCCTCGGCCACTTCGACGACCATCGCGCCATGGCCTGTCCCGCCGCGGAGCGCGGCACGTGCCGCCGCCAGTTCGTTGTAGATCGACTCGTCTCGTCGGAGGGCGCGGCGGTGACCCCCGAACCGGTGCTGGACATCGAGGATCGCCAGGTCGTGACAGACGAGGCCGTGATCCGGGTCCTCGCCGAGTCGGCGGGCCGTGGTGGCCGCGCCCTCGCGGTGGGAGCCATCGTCGGAACGCGGATCGGGGAAGTTGAGCCGGCCGCCCAGACCGAGTCGCTGTCGCGCGCCCACGTGGTGTGGATCGTGAAGCGGCTCGAGACCTGGAGCGGCCGGCCGACAACCGCAACGATCCTCATTCCGGATGGAACCGGCGAGGCATTTCTTGCCGGAGCGGACGGGATCACGGCCCTCCGGCCGGCAATCTCGCCAGAGCCAATCGCCTCACCGGCGTTTCCGGCTGAGATCCTTGGGTTGCCCGTGATATCCGTGGCCGAGGCGATTGGGCGACGAGAGACCATCCTGGACGACACGGAGATCGCCGTGCGTGGCTACTTCACCGCGCCGAACGTCGGGGTCGAGCTCCCATGCCCGGCAACCCCGGCGGACATCTCGGCAGTCCAGTCTCGCTGCCCCGATCCGGTGACATGGATGACCGACGAGCTGGAACGACTCTGGACCCGGACGGACGCGGGATGGGAGAGCCGGCCACCGAGCGGGCCGGCGCTCAATCCCCTGGTCCGCTTCGACGTTCCGTTCGAGGTACCGAACCTCTGGAACGACACGGGCCCGAACCCCATGCCGGCCGTGGTTCTCGGCCACTTCGGGGACCGGCGCGCCGCTGCCTGCCCGGAACCGTCGGTGGAGGGCTGCCGGCGGGCATTCGTCGTGGACGCCCTGGTCTGGGCTGCCGGTCGATCAACTCCGCTGGCGCCAGTTGTCCGCACCGCCGAGGCGACCGAGTCGGATGACGCGGTGGAGCGGCGCTTCCGCAAGGTGACTGGACTCGTGGTTGAACCGATATGGCTGACCGTGGTGAAAGGATCGAACGTCCGCGAGATCGAGCCCTGGGCCGCGGAGCAGGCGCCGGAGCTCACGAGAGCCGGAGCAGTGTGGCTCGTCCGGGTGCTCGTCCGTCTCGACGGGGATCGGCCGGTCGTTCGGACCGGATACACCATTGACGGCGGTGGAACGCTATGGATCGGGGTCGACGCGGTGGTCGCCCCGTGGGGGCGGCGGTTGTGAGGCAGCGCCGCCTCGTCAGTCGGCCAGGTACGCGAGCCGGCCGTCGGCGATCGTCAGCAGCACCCGGCCGGGCAGGTCGCGGCCGATGAGCGGCGAGTTCTTGCCCCGCGACAGCAGCGCGTCGGCTGTCACCGTCCAGCGGTCGCCGCGATCGAACACGACGAGATCGGCGGCCTCGCCCTCGACCAGGCCCACCCCGCCACCGAACGGCTCCCCCAGCACCCGAGCCGGTCCAACCGTCAGCGCCTCCACGGCGCGCAGCAGCGGCAGCCGCCCGGCATCCACCGCGCCGAGCACGAGCCCCAGCGCCGTCTCGATCCCGCTGATGCCGTTGGCCGCTGCACCGAACTCGACCTGTTTGTCGACGACCGTGTGCGGCGCGTGGTCCGTCGCGATCGCGTCCGCGGTCCCGTCGAGCAGTGCCTCCAGGCACGCGGCCGCGTGCTCCGGCGCTCGGAGCGGAGGG
>JACDAV010000266.1 GCA_013695255.1 Chloroflexota bacterium | reverse complement strand
GGCCTGCGCAGCCTCTTCCCGATCATCACGCCGCGCCACCTGTGGGAGCGGGTCAATGCGGTCGACTCGAATGGCTACGTGGTGGCCACGATCCTCGGCCCGCCGATTGCCGCCGGGCTGGTCGCGGTCGCCGGCGGCCCGATCGGCCTGATCGGGGTCGGCCTCGCGTTCGGCGTCGCGGCGCTGTCGATGATCGGCATCCCGGAACCGAAGACGGAGACCGTCTCCACCGGCCGCCTGCTGCCGGATGCCTGGCAGGGGCTGGTCTACGCGTGGCGCAACCCCACCATCCGCGGCCTTGGGTTCTCCATCGCCACGCTCAACCTATTCGGCGGCATGGTGACGATCGTGATCCCGCTGATCGTCCTCGACCGGCTTGGCTTCAGCGAGATCGCGGTCGGGGCCGTGTTCGCGGTGTCCGGCCTGAGCGGGATGGCCTCCGTGCTGCTCTGGGGCCGCTTCGACAGCCGCGGCCGCGAGTGGCCGATGCTCGTCTGGCCGATGGTGCTGATGGCCCCTGCCGTGGCACTCATGCTGCCGGCCGCCGGCGTGGGGCTGCCCGGCGGTCGGATCGACCCGTGGCTGGGACTGGCGCTGCTGGCGGCCTCGCAGGCGCTCGTCGGCCTGCTCCAGGGTCCGCTCGACATCGCCCTCTTCACGGTCCGCCAGCGGCGGACGGATCCGGCCTGGATGGGCCGCGCGTTCGCGGTCTCGATGGCCTTCAACTTCAGCGGCTATCCGATCGGCGCGGCGTTGGCCGGGGCGCTGGCCGGCGTCTCCCTGGAGGCGGCGATCGGGATCGGGATCGCGGCCTGTCTCGGTGCGGCTGTGTTCGCAGCCGTGCTGGTCCCGAAGGCCGCTCCGGCCGCTCCGGCGGAGCGTCGGTCCGCGGCCGCCGGCGCATTGCCCGGCCAGGATCGGGCGTGATGGCCGCTCCCTCTCGATCCGAGCTCCGACGTCCCGCCGCCCTTCGGCGGTTCGCGTCCGCGTTCGTCGCGGCGTCTGCCTATCCGCCGACCGCGGCGGACCTGCGGACGGTCAGCCTCGTCGGGCTGGAGCTGCCGATTCGGGCGGCGTTCGCCATCGCGTACGTGACGCTGGCCGTCCTGTTCGACTTCTCACGGACGTTCATCCCGGAGTCGATCCAGGACCTCGGGCGGGCCGCCGAGGCGATGCGCTTCCAGGCGATCGAGCGGCTGATCCTGTTCGGCCTCGCGCCACTCGCGATCGTGGTGCTCGCCTACCGGGAGAGCCCGGCCGGCTACGGCCTCCGCCTGGGGGACTGGCGCTGGGGCATCGGGCTCGCGGTCGCCGGCATGACCGTCATGACGCCGGTGGTCCTGGCGCTGGCCGCCGTTCCGCAGTTCCGGGACTACTACTCGGTCAGTGCGGCGTCATCGCTCGACATCGTCGTCACCCACGCGCTCGACCTGATCCCGGCCGAGTTCATGTTCCGGGGCTTCCTGCTGTTCACGCTCGTGCGGGCGTTCGGGCCGATCGGGGTGCTGATCGCGACCCTCCCGTTCGTCTTCTCCCATCTCGGCAAGCCCGAGATCGAGCTGTTCTCGACGCTCTTCGGCGGTCTCGCCTTCGGCTGGCTGAACTGGCGGACGGGCTCGATCCTGTACAGCGCGGTCGCGCACGTCTGGATCATCAGCCTGATGCTCATCGCGACCGGCGGCTGAGGTCCCCGCGCGCGATCAGCCCCTGGCGGCCTTCCGGACGTCGCTGTCCTCGTCGACCTCGATGCCGAACCGCTCGCACGCCTTCAGCACGGCCCTGGCCGCCCGCTGCTTCGCCGTCTTGCTGTCGAAGCTCGTCTGACCGAAGCGGGAGACGGCGTTGCGAGCGTGCGGTTCGTCGTGGATCGGCAGGTGCCTGCCGCCGTCCCGGTCGACCCAGGCGAACTGGCTGTCACGGAGCTCGTCCCGGTCGTCGCTGTCAAGGGTCGCCATGGAGCACCTCCTCGCCAGATCAAGGTGACCGGCCGGAGGTCACCGTAGCACCGGTGGCCGGTCCGCCCCCGTTGCAAGCCTCTCGCTCAGCCGGCGCCTGGCATGGGGTCCGAACCGGCGCCGAACCGTGACACCTCGGCCTCGAGATCGAGCGGCTTGATGACGGCCTGGTGCTCGTACTCGCCCCATGCCTCGCGCGGCACGCGCCACATGATCTCGAACTCGTTGCCGTCCGGATCGGCGCCGTAAAGGGACTTCGAGACGCCGTGGTCGCTCGCTCCGCCGAGCGCGCCGGCCTGACGCAAGGTCTCGGCGGCGCCGGCGAGGTCCTCGATCGTCGGCACCTCCCAGGCGAGGTGGTAGAGGCCGACCGAGCCCCGCGCCGGGCGCGGTGCGGCATCGCCGACCGAGAACAGCCCGAGGTCGTGGTGGTTGTCGCCGATCGGAGACCGCATGAAGACCGCCTGCCCGCCCAGCTCGTCGACGACCTCGAAGCCGAAGACCCGACTGTAGAAGTCGGCGGAGCGCCTCGCGTCGCGCACGAACAGCACCGCGTGGTTGAGACGCGCGACCGGGATGCCGGCGCCGCTCATCGCGAGGCCGCCTGCTGGCGCGGCTCGAGGATGACCCAGGCGCTCTGCCAGCTGCCACCCTGCATATTGCGGCTGATGTTCAGCCAGGCCATCCCCTCCAGCATCCGGGAAGCGGCGAGCGGACCGGCGTCCACCGGCCGGAAGCCGATCGACTCGACCAGCTCCAGCACGCGCTGCTTGGCGGTCTCGTCGTCGCCGGCGACGTAGCCGTCCGCCGCGACGCCGCCTGCAGCCGGGTCTGCCTGACGGGACGCGAACGCCGTGTTGAACGCCTTGACCACCGGGCTCTTGCCGAGGCGATCCTGGAGCCCCTCCGCGTTGGACCGCGCGGCGTGATCCGGGTTCATCCGGTTGGTGACGTCGACGACGACCTTGCCGCTGACCGCGTCACCCAGCTCGCCCGCGAGGGCCTCCAGGGCGTCGGCCGGCACGGCCAGGATCACGATCTCGGCACCCGTGGCGGCTTCGGTCGCGGAGGCGGCAGCCTGCACCCCGAGGTCCGCTGCCGTGGCCGCGGTCTTGGCTGCGTCGCGGGCAGCGAGCGTGACGCTGTGCCCGTTCCGGTTGAGCGAGGTGGCGAGAGCCTGGCCGACGTTGCCGGCACCGATGATGGCGATGTTCACTGCGGTCTCCTTGACGACTTGGCCGTCGTCAATATGCTTTTGTTGACAGCGAGACGGTATACCCGATATTTGTCTGTGTCAAGATAGGTTGTGCAATGGCAAACACCACGAAGCCCGAAGCGCGGCGGAGGATCGCCGTCGGCCGGGAGGTCAGACGCTGGCGAACCGAGCGGGCGCTCACGCTCGCCGCGGTCGCCGAGCGGAGCGGCCTGAACATCGGCTACCTGTCGCAGATCGAGAACGACAAGGCCGCCCCGTCGCTGGACGCGCTGGCCGCGCTGGCCGACGCGCTCGAGGTCCCGGCTGCCTGGCTACTGCTCAGCGAGACGGCGCCGCCCCGCGTCGTGAGGGCGGCCGAGCGCCCGGTGTCCGAGTTTCCGGGCGGCCGGATGGAGCGGGTCGACGGCGGCCTGTCGCGCGGCTTCTCGATGCTCGAGGTCTCGGCATCCCCAGGGATCGCGACCGGCGCCCACACCCATCCGGGCGAGGAACACCATCTCGTCCTCCGCGGCCGGTGGCGGATGCGGCAGGGCGACCACGAGATCGAGCTCGGGGTCGGGGATTACGTGGCCTGGGACGGCACGATCCCGCACGACGCGGAGGTCATCGGTGACGAGCCCGGCGAGATGCTGGTCGTGAGCCGGCGGGTCGATCGGCCGGTCGCATAGGAGCCCTTCATCCCTTCTTCACTGGCCGTGCCTGATGGTGAGCCCGTCAACGACCGTGACAGCGGTCAACCCCAACTCAGGGACCTACTCGTGGTGCTCACCCGCGGTTGGCCAGGAAAGGAGCCGTCGTGCACGACCACGCCGAACCCCTCGCCCCCAGGCGCGGTGCCGTCAGGCGACCTCGCCGCTTCAGGCTCGCCACCCTCATCGCCATCAGCCTGCTCAGCATCGCGCTCGTCGCTCCGGCCGCCACGTCCGCGGCGTCACCGACATCGACGACGACCGAGGCGACGTGCGCCGGTCGCTGGCCCAGCTCCGTCCAGGGCGCGCCGACGCTCCTCCGTTCCGGCGGTCGGGCCGGCGACTACATCTGGCACAACTCGACGGGCTGGCATCTCCGGGTCACCCACACGACCTCGAGCCGCATGGTGTTCAGCGGCCGGATCACCGCCACCGCGCCGCTCAAGGTGACGCCATACCAGCTCGAGGGCGGTGACTGGATCGCGCTCAGCGCGGACAAGCTGACGATCACCTACCGCTTCTACAACT
>JACDAV010000227.1 GCA_013695255.1 Chloroflexota bacterium | reverse complement strand
CAGAAGGTCGCCGCCGAGACGTCGCTGGCCTCGTCATTCGTGCCCAATGTGTCGGACGTTCCGTCGCCGTCACGGGAGCCCGCGCGTCGCAAGGTAGTGGAGCGCGAAGAAGCCTGAGCCGCCGCCTCGTGGCCGGGGAGCCGGAACGAGACACCGCAGCCGGCGCACCGTCGAGGCAGCGCGAGACGCGTTGCGAGCCGGATCCGCCGGCCGCAGCGGGGGCACGGCTGCGAGCGCTGGATGAGCGCACCGACCACCACGAGCGGCGCCGCGAACGGGATCGCCAGCGTCGGCAGCCATCGCTCGTCCGGGGCGATGAGGAGGATGAGCGCCCAGACGACGAGCAGGGCCACGGCGGCGGCGAACCCCGTGATCAGCCGCCGCCACCAGCGTCGGAGCCGGTCCACCTGCGCGGGCTCGAGCGGGACGAGCGGGCCGGGCCGCGGGGGCGTCGATCGGCCCATCACGGGCGTGCGCACGAGGGTCGTCGGCCGGTCGACCGGTGGCCGCCGCCAGGGTCGGTCGAAGCGCGCGGCGCGGACATGGCCAGAGGCTAGCACCGGGCCGTCCCGATCGTGGGACGGATGGCCAGCCGCTGGGCCGGTGTACCCTCGCGCCCATGGATCTCGACCTCTCCCCGGAGCACCGGCTCCTTCGCGACACCGTTCGCGACTTCATGCAGACAGAGGTCGCCCCGATCGTCGACGAGCACGAGCGCGAGCGTCGCTTCCCGGTCGACATCGTCCGGCGCCTCGGCGAGATGGGCTGGCTCGGCATTCCGATCCCGGAGGACGAGGGTGGGGCGGGTCTGGACACGCTGGCCTACGCGATCGCGATCGAGGAGATCGGCCGCGTCTGGGGTTCGCTGGGGCTGATCGTCGCCGCCCACACGAGCCTGGGCTGCGGCCCGATCCACCTGTCCGGAACGCCGGAGCAGAAAGAGCGCTACCTCGTGCCGATGGCGTCCGGCCGCGTGCTGGGCGGCTACGGCCTGACCGAATCCGGGGCCGGGTCCGACGCCGGCGGCACCCGAACGACGGCCACCCGCGAGGACGGCCCTGACGGGCCGGTGTGGCGGCTCGACGGCGGCAAGCGGTTCATCACCAACGCCGGCCAGGCGGGCACGTACATCGTCACCGCGCGGACCGGCACGACCGACAAGGGCGAAGCCGAGATCAGCGCCTTCATCGTCCCGGCGGACACGCCGGGCTTCAGCGTCGGCCGCCTCGAGGAGAAGATGGGGCTGCACGCTTCGGCAACCGGCGAGCTCATCTTCCAGGCGGCGTCCGTGCCGGCCGACAACATGCTCGGCGCGCAGGGCGAGGGGTTCAGGATGTTCCTCAGGATCCTGGACGGTGGACGGGTGTCGATCGGCGCGCTGGCCGTCGGCCTCGCCCAGGCGGCGCTCGACGCGTCGATCCCGTACGCGCGTCAGCGGGAGCAGTTCGGGCGCCCGATCGGCTCGTTCCAGGGCGTCGCCTTCATGCTCGCCGACATGTCCACGGAGATCGAGGCGGCACGGCAGATGGTGTGGCGGGCCGCCTGGCTGAAGGACCAAGGCCGCGATTACGGGCTGGCGGCGGCGCAGGCGAAGCTGTTCGCGTCCGAGGTCAGCTCACGCGCCACCAACAACGGGATCCAGATCCACGGCGGCTACGGCTACGTCGAGGAGTACAAGGTCGAGCGCTTCCTCCGCGACGCGAAGCTGACGGAGATCGGCGAGGGCACGAGCCAGGTCCAGCGGCTCGTGATCGCGCGCAAGATCCTGGGTCTTCGCGTCGTCTGAGACGGCCGGCGCCGACCGACGGGGAGCTGCGGCCCCGACCCACGGGCCGCTGCGGCGGGGCTGACCACCCGCGCGCCGCCACCGCCCAAGCGCCGATCGGGCGGTCCCACCGATCAACCGCCGGTCCCGGCCGCCTCGGTCAAGGCCTCGCGGAGCTCGGCGCGAAACTCCGGCGCCCAGGGTCCGGGCCCCGCCAGGACGAACGGCGATGCCTCGATCGACCCGAATGCGTCGGAGTCGGTGACGTACGCCCGGGCGCAGGCGTCGACGTCCGCCCGCCGGCGCTGGAACGCGTCGCGGTTGCGGAAGATGTAGACGTACAGCGGCGTCGCCTCGGCCTGATCGAGGCCCCGGGCCGTGAAGGCGATCGCCGTCGGCGCGAGATCCGTTCCGGGGCAGCCGGCGTCGCCGCTCCGGATGTCGTCGAGCGCGATTCCGCGCTGGGCGAGCTCCGAGGCGATGCCCGGGAAGTCGGTGGGTGTGGCGGGCGGTGCCGTGGTCGAGACCAGGCCGCACGCGGCAAGGGCCGTCACGGCAACCGACCAGGCGACGGCACGAGCGAGGCGGCGCGCCGCCCGGGTGGAGAGACTCACGGCAGTCGAGGCTAGCACGAGGCCCGGAGCGCGGCGGCACGATGAACGCCGGGGAAGGGACGCCCGTTCACGTGCAATCATCACCAGTGAGTGGATTCGCCATTGCCGAGCGCGTTCAAGCGGCCAGATGGCAGCCTACAGCCGCGGCCACGCTCGGCCGTCCCGGGATCCCTCGATGAGGGTGAGGGCGGGTCCGTCGCCGGACTGGGACGGGGCGGCCGGGGCCACCCCGCCGGACCGGGGCCACCGCGCCGAGCCGAGGCCATGGCGCCGAGCCGGGGTCGTGATCCGGCGCTACGATCGCTGGAGTGTCACTCGTGGAGCCTTCTGCCTGGCCGACCTTCGGTCGTGACGTCCCCGATGCCGCCTGGCGGCCCGGACCCTCAGACCTCGCGGACAGCCGGCTCGCCCGCTTCCTCCGGTCGACCGGGCAACCAGACCTCGAGTCGCTCCAGCGTCGGGCGGCCGAGGATCCGGCATGGTTC
>JACDAV010000200.1 GCA_013695255.1 Chloroflexota bacterium | reverse complement strand
CGGCGCCTGACGCGGCCAACGCGGTCGTGGGCATCTACGCCGGCGCCGCCCGCCAGGCGACCAATGTCCTCAACGACACCGGCGTGCCGGAGCTGTCGGGCGACTACGTCCAGGTCTCGCGCCTGGGCAACCCGCTCGTCAACGAGGTCATCATCCCGATCGGCGAGAAGGATGCGTGGAACGCCTCCGACCCGGCGAACGACGCTGACTTCGCGGACCGCTACCTCAACCCCGAGCTGGCGGCGATCATCAACACCGTCTACCCCTCGCTGCCGGATGCACGGACGTCGGACCGCTCCGACCTCGTGCTCATCCTGGGCCAGGGCGTGCCGGGCCTGAACGCCACCAACGAGGGCGACACCCTGTACGACCTGCTCCGCCTCAACATGGGCATCCCGCCGGCTGCCAACCCGAGCCGCCTCGGCGTGCTCGACGGCGACCTGGCCGGCTTCCCCAACGGGCGGCGGCTGTGGGACGACGTGGTCGACATCGAGATCCGCGCCGTGGCCGATCGCTACGGGGCGTTCATCAACGAGAACTTCGATCTCCCGAACGAGACGCCCAACAACATGGTCGGCGATGGCTGCGACGCCAACGACCGTGCCTTCGGCGCCGAGTTCCCGTACGTGGCCGCGCCGTGGCAGGGCTACGACGACGGCATCCATCACCTCTCGCCGTGCGAGGCGCTCGACGAGACCAGCACCGCCGGGTGACGCGCTGACGCGCTGACCCGGACCACAGGGTCAGAATCCGGGCCGGGCGGACGTCCCGACACCACGTCGGGGCTCCGCTCCGGCCCGTTCTGCTTTCAGGGACGCACGTGATGAACCCCAGACTCCAGACCGGGACGTTCCGCCCGGGGATCCGGCGCACGACCACCGCTCTTCTCGCGGCCGGCGTGCTGACCGTGCTCGCCGCGTCGTCGGTCTGGGCGCATCCCCTCGGCAACTTCACGATCAACCGCTATGACGGGATCACCCTCTCGGCGGACGGCGCGGTCATCGACCACGTCCTGGACATGGCGGAGATCCCGGCGCTCCAGGAGCGCCAGCGAATGGATCGCGACGGTGACGGCACCGTCTCGGACCTCGAGGGAGCGGAATGGGCGTCAGCTGCCTGCCGTCAGTTCGAGTCGGACCTTCGCCTCTCGATCGGCGGGACTCCCATGCCGCTCGTTGGCACGCGGGTGGGGCTGACCTTCCCGCCCGGACAGGCCAACCTTCTGACGCTGCGGCTGGTATGCACGTACGAGACGAGCTTCCCACTCCTCGAGGGAACCACGACGGTCGACTTTCGGGATGACACGTATGCCGGCAGGATCGGCTGGCGGGAGATCGTCGTGGCCGGCGACGGCGTCTCGCTCGGTGGGGCCGAGGCGTACCAGACCGGCGGGTCGGATCGACTGACGGCGTATCCGGCGGCTCAAATCGCAACGCCGCGCGACCAATCGGCGGCGACGTTCACGGTGTCTCCTGGGGGGCCGGCGGCGCCGGCCGCCGACGTGCGGGACGCGGTGCCGATCGACAGCTCACCCGAGGAGGTGATGCGAGCGGGATCGGGGACGGCGGCGCTGCCCGGCGGCGTCACGGATCTGCCTCGGCAGATCTCGGACATCATCCAGGCGCGCGACCTCGACCTCGCCGCGATCGTCCTGTCTCTGCTCGTCGCGGCGGGTGTGGGGGCCGTCCACGCGGCGTCGCCGGGTCACGGCAAGACCCTGATGGCCGCCTACCTGGTCGGAACGCGTGGCACGGTCCGCCACGCGATGGGCCTCGGGTTGACGGTCACCATCTCGCACACGATCGGCGTCCTCGCGCTGGGCGGCATGATCCTGTTCGCCGGCGCCCTGATCCCGCCGGAGCGCCTGTTTCCGATCCTCGGCTTCGTCTCCGGACTCGTGGTCGTTGCGATCGGGCTGGGTCTCCTGGCGCAACGGCTGCGCGAAAGCCGGGCGCGGCAGCGGCTGCACGAACCGGACCCCCACGTGCACGGCGAGGGGCATGGTCACGACCACCACCACGACCACGACGCGCCAGCGCACGACGCCGCGCACTCGGACGACCCTCACGACCAGGGCCAGGAAACGCCGCGGGACGCCGGTGGATCACCGGACGAAACGGTCGGCGGGTGGCATTCGCACGGCCTCGTCCGGCATACGCACCTGCCGCCGGGCGACGACCCGCTTCGCTGGCGGAACATCGTCGCGCTCGGCCTGGTGGGCGGCCTCGTTCCGTCGGCCTCGGCGATCCTCATTCTCGTCGGCTCGATCGCCGCGGGTCGACCGGCCTTCGGCATGGTCCTGACGCTCGCCTTCGGGGCCGGCATGGCCGTCGTGCTGGTGGGGGTCGGCGTGCTGCTCGTTCGGGCGCGCGCCGTCATCGAGCGGTGGCCCCGAACGGACCGGCTGGGGCCCCTCCTGGCTCGGCTTCCTCTGGTCAGTGCCCTGCTCTTCGTGGCCGTCGGCGCGGTGATCACCGTGCAGGCCGGACTGCAGCTCCGATGAGGCCGCGCGTCATCCGGGAACGGATATCGACCGAATCACCGGGCGTGGATCCGATCGCTCACTCCCCGCAGATCCGTGGCGTCGATGCCCGCCGCCGGCCCGGTCTCCTCCACCGGCTCGGGCGCCGGTTGTGGTTTCCGATGGCCCTCCTCATCGCTGTCGCGGTGGCGTTCGTCGCCCTGGGACCGCTCTCGCAGACGCCGGCCGGAGAGCCGTTACTGGCCGTGGCGCCCCCCGGCGCAAGCCTCTCCGAGCCATTCGTCGCAGCCGCCGGCGCCAGCGCCACCGAGCAGGAGATCGCCAAGCGGTTCGAAACCGTCCGCCAGGCCCCGGACACCGTCCTGGCCTACGTCCTGCTCGGGAACGCCTACCTCCAGCACGTCCGCGAGACGGGCGATCCCAGCGACTACGGGAGGGCGGCAGCGGCCTTCGAGGAGGCGCTCAGGCGCGAGCCGGAGAATGTCGACGCACTCATCGGCCAGGGCGTCCTGCGCCTGGCCCGACACCAGTTCCGTGACGCGCTCGAGCCAGGGCGCCGGGCACTCGAGCTCGCTCCGAGCACGGCCCGCGTGTATGGCGTGATCGTCGATGCGCAGACGGAGCTCGGCATGTACGACGAGGCCGTGGCCAGCACCCAGAGGATGGTCGATCTTCGGCCGGATCTTGCGTCCTACAGCCGGGTCTCGTACCAGCGGGAGCTGCGGGGAGACGTCGACGGTGCGATCGAAGCCATGGACCGGGCCTTTCGGGCCGCGACCGGCACAAGCGTCGAGAACCGCGAGTACGTTCGCGTGCTGATCGGCGACCTGTACCTGCTGAACGGCGACGCCCGCACCGCCGAGCGGATCCAGCGCGCCTCCCTCGAGGCGGCACCTGACTTCGTCTGGGCGCTCGCCGGTCTTGCCCGGGCCCGCGCGGCGCAGGGCGACCTCGACGGCGCGGTCGGCCTCTACCAGCGGGCGGTCGACGCCATTCCGCTGCCGGAGTTCGTCATCGCGCTCGGCGAGACGCAGCAGGCGGCGGGCCGGACGGAAGAGGCCGGGCGGAGCTACGAGCTGGTCCGGGCCATCCAGCAACTGTTCGCGGTCAATGGTGTGAACGTGGATCTGGATCTCGCGCTCTTCGAGGCCGACCATGGCAGCGACCCGGGCGGCGCCGTCGAGCTGGCGCGTCGCGCGTACGCAGACCAGCCGAACCTCAAGGCGGCGGACGCGCTCGGCTGGGCGCTTCACAAGAACGGCCAGCACGACGAAGCCCGGCGCTACGCGGAGGAGTCCCTCAGGCTGGGCTCTCCCTATGCCCGTTACCTGTTTCACGCCGGGATGATTGCCAGCGCCCAGGGGGACACAGAAGCGGCGCGCGGCTACCTGAAACGCTCCATCGATGACCACGCCGATCTGACGCCCCTCTATCGACAACAGGCCGAGGCCGAGCTGGGCATGCTGGGCGGCTGAGCGCGACCGGCGCGGCTGAGCGCGACCGGCACTACCCTCAGCCGATGAAGCATTTGCGCGGGACGATCGTCTCGCTCCTGCGCTCCGCGGTGCTGGATGCCGACCTTGCGGCTCTCGTCTGGCTACTCCTCGAAGGTTCCGTGCCAACCCACGTCGCGGCACCCGAACGTGCGGACGCCGAGTCCGTTGCCGTCGCCCTGCGCGAGCTTGCCGGCGGGAACGTCGGCGCGGTGACCAGCGGTGTCGGGGGGTCGCTCGAGGACGTCGTCCGCCTGCCGGTGCCGCTCCGACCCGCGACCGGCGTGGTGATCGTGCTCCGCGACGACCGCGTGGCGGCGGCGCATCTGCTCCGACCGCCGTTGCGTGACGCCGGCGGCCATGTTCGTCCGCAGGCCCCGGCGGTCCTGGCGACATGGGACGGCCGCGACCGTGTCTGGGAGCACTTTGCCTGGGCGCTGGCGCCGGAGCTCGGGGAGGCCGTGGGCCGTCCGGCCGGCGACGTCGAGATCGAGCAGGGCCGGCGGCGGGAGTATCTCGACGCCCTCGCCACGGCGGGCCTCGACACGCCGGAGCAACTGCAGGCGGCACTCGCCGGCTATCGATTGCGGGCCGGGTGACGAGAGGACTCGCTCGGCCGGCGACCGCCACCGGAGCGTTTGACGGTCCACCGGCTCGGACGTACGCTCGCTGCCCCGAGTCTCGCCGCGAATGACCCTCGATTCGGGAGTCCTCATGACGCCTTCGGCCGTTCCCGCCCCCGCCACGATCGGACAGCTCCGCGCCTCAGGCTGGAAGAGCCGGAGCGTCAAGGCGGAGCTGCGCGCGAACCTCGTGGGCCGGCTCGGCGAAGGCGGGCCGATCTTCCCGGGCGTGGTCGGCTACGACGAGACGGTGCTGCCCGCGGTCGAAAACGCGATCCTCGCCGGACAGGACCTCGTCTTCCTCGGCGAGCGCGGCCAGGCCAAGACCCGGATGGCGCGGCTGCTCATCGGGCTGCTCGATCCGTGGCTGCCGGTCGTTCGGGGCGGAGACCTCAATGACGACCCGTACGCACCCATCTCGCCGACCGCCCGGACGCTGGTCGAGGAGCTCGGCGACGACACGCCGATCGACTGGCTGCCCCGCGATCGACGCTACGCGGAGAAGCTCGCGACGCCGGACATCACGATTGCCGACCTGATCGGCGAGGTGGACCCCGTCCGCGTCGCCGAGGGCCGCTACCTCAGCGATGAGCTGACGCTCCACTACGGGCTCATCCCGCGCGCCAACCGCGGGATCTTCGCGATCAACGAGCTGCCGGACCTGGCCGAGCGGATCCAGGTCGGCCTGCTCAACATCCTCGAGGAGCGCGACGTCCAGATCCGCGGCTTCACGGTGCGGCTGCCGCTCGATCTGTTCGTCGTGGCCAGCGCCAACCCGGAGGACTACACGTCGCGCGGCCGGATCATCACGCCGCTCAAGGACCGGCTGGGATCCCAGATCCGGACGCACTACCCTCGCACGCTGGAGCACGAGACCGAGATCGTTCGCCAGGAGAAGCAGCGCTTCGAGGCGGGTGACACGCCGCCGGTCGTCGTGCCGCCGTTCATGGAGGAGCTGGTCGCGGAGCTCACGCACCTCGCGCGCCGTTCGCCGGAGATCTCGCAGCGGAGCGGTGTGAGCGTTCGGGTCAGCGTGGCCAACACGGAGGTCCTCGAGGCCGCCGCGATCAAGCGGGCAGTGCGCCTCGGGGAACCCCTGGCGGCGCCGCGCATCTCCGACCTGGGGGCCGTGATCGCGTCGACGGTCGGCAAGGTCGAGCTCGAGACCATGGGCGACGAGGCCCCCGAGGAGCGGGTCGTCGAGCGGCTGATCACCAAGGCGCTGCATGCGACGTTCGGTCGCCGGGTCGATCTCGACGATCTGGACGAGGTCGTCGAGGCGTTCGAGGAGGGCTTCATCGTCGAGACGGGCGACCGCATCCCCTCGCGCGAGTACGTCCGGTGGGCGCGCGAGGTGCCCGGCCTCGAGGACGCTGCCCGGCGGCTGGGCGCGTTCGACGCCACGGACGGGGCCGAGGAACCGGCGGTCCTCGCGTCCGCGGTCGAGTTCCTGCTCGAGGGACTCCATCTCGCCCGCCGACTGAACAAGGACCGCTCGCCGACCGGCACGGTCTACCGGCGCTAGATGGAGCGCGCCTTGCCTTCGGCCGCGGTGCGCGAGGCGGTGCGCGCCCGCGTCGGGTTGCTGGGCGCCGGAGCGGTGGGCGCTGGAGGGGTGCGCGCCGGGGTCCGCGGGCTGCTTCCCGGCGCGACGATGCATGTGGCGCATGGAATCCGACCCAACGGCGCTGTCGAGGGCCAAAGAGCGGCCCGGTCATGCACCCGGTGCATCGGCGGGAGTTGGTCGGTGGCTCGGACGGCTGCGACCGACCCGCTTCATCGGTTAACCGCGGATTCCATGCGCGTCATGCATGGACCGCCGCGGGCGACCGTCCCACGCTCGACCCCTCGGCATCCGGCCGCCCTCCACCCAGAGGGACCGGCCGGCCCCCGCCCAACGCGACCGGCAGTCCTCCGCCCAACGCGACCGGACGCCGGCATCCATGAGCGCGTACATCCCCGACCGCCGCGATCTCCGCGATCCAGGCGCGACGATCGCGCCCCGCGGGCCGATCCTGCCGCGCGCCGCGCGCTTCTCGCGCTGGGATGGCAGCCAGTCGATCCCGGCACTGGATGCGGACGAGATCCTCGACGCGCTGGCTGACGACGTGATGGCCGAGGGTGACATGGCGGCGGCCCTGCGTCGGCTGATGGAACGCGGCTGGCGGTCCGACGACCCGTCGCGCCGCGACTTGGCGGGGATCCAGGACCTGGTTGAGCGGATCCAGCGGCGGCGGGAGGAGCTCCTCGATCGGTTCAAGCTGGGTGACGTACTGGCGGATGTCCGTCGGGAGCTCGACGAGATCGTCGCCGAGGAGCGGGCAGGCATCGAGCGGCGCCTCGACCGCGCGGCAGGCGCTCCGCCCGCGGCAGACGGCCGCTCGGCGACCCACGACGGCTCGCCCCAGGACGCCTCGGGCA
>JACDAV010000158.1 GCA_013695255.1 Chloroflexota bacterium | reverse complement strand
AGCCAACCTGGATGTCGCGGCGATCGAGGTCCCCCAGGAAATTGGTCGCCGTTCGCAACAATCCAGCTTCGTCGTCCATCGAGTAGAGGTGGTGCAGCTGGAACGCGTCATCGAAATCACGGCGACGAACCCGGCGGTGATCGGGCGAGCCGAGTTCGACCGGCGATTCGGTATTGCCCGCCCCCGTCTCGAGGCGATCTGTGCCTCGCTCGTGGGCCCCGGCGAGGCCCCGGACATCGTCCACGACGCCTATCTCCGGGCGTTGCACCGGCTCGGACAGCTGCGCGACCCAGAGAGCCTCGAGGCTTGGCTCTCGCGGATCGCCGTCAACGCCTGTTACGCGTTCCATCGGACCCGGCGCAAGTGGCGCCTGGCGGGCTATCCGCTGGCCGTTCTCGAGGCACAGGGCGGTCGGGACATCGCGCTGCGCGAGCTGGTCGAGCAGCTGCCACCACGCGAGCGGACCGTCCTCGTCCTCCATTACGGGCACGGCTACGCGCTCGACGAGATCGCCGAGCTGCTGGGGATCAACTACGCGACCGTGCGGAGCCTGATCGCCCGGACCCGGCAGCGGCTCTATCGGGAGTGGAGCGCCGACCGATGACCTGGCGCCAGCGCAACCATGTCGCCGAGCGTCTGATCGGCGACGGGGCGGACCCGACACCCGCGGATGAGCGCCACCTCGCGGGCTGCCTCGATTGCGGAGCCGTGCTCCGACGACGATCGGCCTTCGACGCCCAGCTGCGCTCGGTCACGCGGGATCTCGTCCCGGTTCTGCTAGGCGCCGAGGTGCTCCATGCCGGTCCGTGGCCGGTGGGACGGCGACGAACATGGCCCACGCTCGCCGCAGTTCCGGTGGCGATCGCGCTGGTTGCCGCCATCGCGCTCGGGCCACCGCGCGATGGAGCGCCGTCCGGGGCGAGCGCGTCGCCTGCCTCGACGACCGAGCAAACGCCGCCCATCGGATCCCTTCGGATCGAGTGCGGCAGGCTGACGCGTGACGAGTGCGACCTGCGCACGCGCTCGCTGCGACTCTTCTCGGCGGATCTCGGTCTCCTCCGATCACTCGGTGTCCTGCGCGGCGAGAGTCCGCCGCCGGGGGGCGGTTTGCCGGTTTCGCTCACCTTCCTCTCGAGGACGGAGGTGAGGATCGGGTGGTCGGATGGAACCTCGACCACCGAGAGGATCGAGCTGCGGCCCACCATCGTCGTCGTGCCACGACCGGACGAGTGAGCTGATCGGCAAGGCGACGCGCTGCCCGGGATCAGCGGCTCGCGTGGGCTGGTTGGGGATCGCCTTTGCCCTGGCGGCGTGCGGGCCGGCCACCGGCTCCGAGGAGCCTTCGCCAAGTGCGAGCCCGTCGTCCGGAGTGGCGTTCCCCGCCGAGGAGCTGCCGGCCGACGTCAGATGCATGGTCGGCCACGGCGCCACCCTCGTCCGTATCCTGCCGCCGCAGTTCGAGGGCGACGAGCCGGGCTACCAGCTTGCAATGCCCGCCACCCGAGCGGATGCGGTTCGTCAGGCGTGCGACAGGTTTCGCGAGCCGGATCGCAAGCTGACGGTGGCCGAGACCCGGGCCGTCTATGACCGCTGGGTCGGCGAGCGCAACTGCCTCGTCGAGCTCGGCTACCGGCCCGTTGAGCCGCCCCCGTTCGAGATCTTCCTGGCCACCTGGAAGACCGGGCCGTGGGACCCGCTGAACGGGGTGGACACGAACGCCTGGAGCGACGCCGAGTACCGGACAGCCAAGGAGCGCTGCGTCCTCTCGGCCTTCGAGCGCGAGTGATCCCGGCCAGGGGTGTCACGAGGTCGCCGCCCGACTGACGCCAACCGGCGGGCCCGGGCCCCGTGACCCAGCGGCCTAGCCCGCTGACGCCGCCATGAGCGCGATCAGCCCGATCATCAGCAGCGCGCCGACGAGCAGCACGCCGCACAGGTATCCCCAGTGGGCCGGGACGTGGACCGACTTCAGATGCTCGTCGCGGACCTGGTCCTCGGTGATGGTGCTCTCGCTCACTGCTTGCCCGCCTGCTTCTCGAGCGCGTCCAGCTTGGGCTCGATCCGGCGCAGCGACGCCTCCGTGTCGTAGTCGGTGTCCGGCGACTCATGGCTCTTGCGATGGACGAGGAAGGTGGTGAGGACGATGAACACGAAGACCTGCAGGAATTCGGACTGCCAGTTCTCGAACGTCGCCTGCCCCCAGCGCCAGAGGTAGCCGTCCGGACCAAAGGCCTCGGCGGTCTCGCCGTGCGAGGACTGCTCGGAGACGAACTCCGCCCAGCCCA
>JACDAV010000084.1 GCA_013695255.1 Chloroflexota bacterium | reverse complement strand
GTTCCGCTCGACCCGATCGCGGCGCTGCGTGGCGCCACGGACGCGCGTCGGGCCGCAGACGGGGCCCTTGCCGCGGTCCGCCAGGACACAGAGCAGCGCGCACGGTTCATGGCCGCCCTCGAGACGTCGCTGCTCACCGCCCAGGCGGACGTCGACCGAGCCGCCGACTTCATCGCGGTGCGACGCGGCGGGGTCGGGCGGCGTGCACGGACCCGCCTGGCCGAGGCGGACCGCGTGCTGGACCGTGCACTCGCCCTCCGTGACGACGATCCGCAGCGCTCGATGGAGGCGGCCAGGCAGGCGGAGCGGCTGGCCGAGGAGGCCTACGAGCTGGCGAGCGACGATCTCGACCAGCACGGCGGTGGCTTCGGTGGCGGCGGCTTCGGCGGCGGCCTCGGTGGTCGCAGCGGCTCGAGCGATCTGGCTGGCGTGATCCTTGGCGGGATCATCGGCGGTGTTCTCAGCGGTGGTGGTCGCTCGGGCGGCGGCGGCTGGGGCGGGTCGCCATGGGGGTCGTCCGGCCCGTTCGGCGGCGGCGGCGGAGGCTGGAGCGGCCCGTTCGGCGGAGGTGGGGGCGGCTCGGGCGGCGGCGGGTTCGGCGGCGGAGGCGGCGGCGGTGGTCGATCGCGGGGAGGCCGGTGGTGATCGCCGGGTCTCGCCAGTCAAACGAGGGTCGCAGGCCCTCGAGGCAGCAGCACAAGGGAGAACCGTGATGGCGCAATCCTCGATCCTGGGCCGCATCGGACAGCTGGTCCGGGCCAACATCAACGCGATCCTCGACGACGCCGAGGATCCCGAGCAGATGCTCGATCAGCTCGTTCGGGACTACACCGACAACATCGCCGAGGCGGAGGAGGCCGTCGCCCAGACGGTCGGCAACCTGCGGCTCGTCGAGGACGACGCCCGCGAGGCTCGCGAGGCGACCGGCGAGTGGGGCAACAAGGCCGCGGCGGCCTCGCGTCGGGCCGATGAGCTCCGCACCCAGGCAAATGCCTCCGAGGCCGATCGCTTCGACCAGCTGGCCAGGATCGCGCTTCGGCGCCAGATCAGCTACGAGGAGCAGGCCCGGACGCTCGAGACCCAGACAGCGCAGCAGACCGAGCTGGC
Organism: Chloroflexota bacterium; assembly: GCA_013695255.1. Lineage (GTDB taxonomy): Bacteria > Chloroflexota > Limnocylindria > Limnocylindrales > CSP1-4 > JACDAV01. The sequence goes on along the minus strand of JACDAV010000084.1, from coordinate 14,932 downwards.
CGACAAGCTGAAGGATGGCCTCAACAAGCTCCGGGCCAAGCGCGAGGAGCTGGTCCAGAAGCGGGACGAGCTGGTCAGCCGGGCCAAGATGGCGCAGGCGCAGCACCAGGTCCAGCAGACGATGAAGAGCGTCTCGATCATGGACCCCACGAGCGAGATCAACCGCTTCGAGGAGCGCATCCGGCGCCAGGAGGCGCAGGTCCGCGGCATGGAGGAGGTGGCTGCGTCCTCGATCGAGGAGCAGTTCGAGTCGCTCGACAGCGAGGAGGACGAGGTCGAGGTGGAGACCCGGCTCGCCCAGCTGAAGCAGGGCGGCTGACCGCCTCCGATCGACGCCGCCGACGCCCGCTCCGTCCGGCCCCGTCCACGGCGCAGTGGGGCAGCGCTCCGCGCATCGCTAAGATGGCGCCGTGAAGCAGATGTACCACCCATCGGACCTGGCGGCCATGGATCCGCTGGTCCTGATGAAGAACCTCGACCATGCCCGCATGACCAGCCGGCGGCTCTCGTACATCCTCCAGCAGCAGGTGCACCTCTACACGCCGGAGGCAAATCAGCTGCGCGAGCAGATCGACCGCTATGTCGAGGCGGAGCGCCAGATCGAGGGCGAGATGGCCCGGCGCCGGATCCGGGCCTGAAAACCTCGGGCGGATGGTGTCGCGGAGCTCCGCCTCCGACCTCGGCGGGCGCATGCCCCGTCGCCACAGAGCCAGAAGCGAGAACCCCCGCCGGTCGCCGGCGGGGGTTTCCTCGTGGTCGATGTCGACGAGGCGATGTGCCTCAGACGCCGCCTGTCGCTCGCGCGTAACCGAGCGCGCCGGCGGAGTCCGGCCCGGTCGACTCGGTGGCCGGCTCCGTGGCCGGGTGGCAAGCGGCTGCCTCGGCCGCGATCGCTCGATCGATCCGGCGGCGCTCGTGCTCCTCGGCCGCCACGCGGTGGACGACGACCGCAAGGGCCGGCATCTCGAACAGGCTGAAGCCGATGCCCTCCGCCCGCAGCTCGTCGCTTCCCCAGCCCCGGTACAGGCCCCGGCCGGCGACGGCGCACATCTCGTCGTAGAGCTCCGGCCAGCCCACCCGACGACGGCGATAGCAGAAGCGGACGAACTCGATGGCGTCGACCGAGGCCGGACGTTCAGGGCTGCGTGAATCCAACAATGGCGTGCCCTCCTCTCCCAAGGCGCCACGATCCGGGCGTCACCGCGGCGGCTGGGGCCGGTGACCGTGAGTGGTGCCGCGGGTTCCGGTCTTCCCTTCTCCGGGGGCTCGGCGACCGGCTGAAGACCATCGTAGGACCGGCGTCAGGTCGGCAGAAGGGGATTTGTCCACCTTCTCGTCCACCAACTTGTCCACACCAACGCATTCTGAGCGACGGAGGGCGGCCCGCGAGCGCGGTCAGGCGACCGGAACGCCGGCCCCCTCGGGAAGCCGCCGGTGGAGGCCCAGGCCGGGACGCTCGGTCAGGGTCCATCGGCACTCATCGTCCAGGTCCAGCCCTGCCCACGGGTCGTCCGCGAGCAGCAGGTTGCCGTCGAGATCCACCCAGTCCGCGAGGCTGGCGACGGCGGCCGACGCGGCGATCCCGATCGACGTCTCCTCCATGCAGCCGAGGAACGTCCGGAAGCCGAGCTCCCGGGCGCGCGCCAGCATCCGCCGGGCGGGTCCCACACCACCGCACTTGGCGAGCTTGACGTTCACGCCGGCGACCGCGCCGCGGAGGCCGTCGAGATCCTCGATCGTCACCGCGCTCTCGTCGGCGATGATCGGCAGCCGGGATCGCTCCTGGAGCCAGCGGAGCTGATCGATCCGGTGGGCCGGGAACGGCTGCTCGACGAGCTCCACTCCCAGGCGCTCCAGCTCGGGCAGCAGCCGCACCGCCGCCTCCGGCTCCCAGCCAGTGTTGGCGTCGACCCGCAGCGGACCGTCGTAGACGGCGCGGACCGCCTCGAGCGTGGCGACGTCCTGGGGTCCGCCGACCTTGATCTTGAGGGCCGGGAAACCGGCGGCGCGGCGCGCCCGATCCGCCACGATCGCCGCCGTGTCGATGCCCAGCGTGAAGTCCGTCGGCGGGATCTCCGCCGGCAGCCCCAGGAGTCGGTGGACCGGGACACCGAGCGCCTTGCCGACGAGGTCGTGGAGCGCGATGTCGAGGGCGCACTTCGCCGCGCCGTTCCAACGGATCGCAGCGGCCATCGAGCCAGCCGCGTGCTCGAGCCACTCGGCCGATGCCTCCGGCCGGCCCACCGCCTCGACCAGCACGGGCAGCACGGACGTCACCGTCTCCGGCGTCTCGCCATAGAACCGGTCCGGATAACCCTCCCCCATGCCGACCAACCCGGGGAACGCATCGCTCTCCACCTCCAGAATCACGGTCGTGGACGTGCGCCCCGCACCGTGGGAGCTGCGGGCGATCCGGAGTGGATCGCGAAGGGCCAGGACGAGCGTGGTGGCGCGAACGTCCAGGGTCATCGCGCGAACTCGAGCCCCGGCGTACGGGCGTCGTTCTCGACCACCCAGGGCAGTGCCTCGACCGCGGGTGCAATCCGCGCCCACAGCGCCTCGGCGCCGAACCGGACCGGGTCGTCGCACGGCAGCCCGGTCAGCGCCGCGACTCGCGCGATCTCGGCGCGGGCGTCGTCCTCCGACTCGAGTGACCGCGTGTTGAGCGCCACGGCCACCACCCGGGACGGTGCCACGAGCCCGGCGACCTGCTCGTGGAGGGCGATGAACGGCGGCAGCGGCGCGATCGGGAACGAGCACTCCGGCAGGTGATCGAAGTCGTGCTCCTCGAGACCGACCCGGTGGACGAGCACCATGGCATGCGGCGTGGCTCCGTGGATGAGACCCAGCGTGACGGACGAGTAGGCTGGATGGTCGAGGGAACCCTGGCCCTCGACGAGGACCCAGTCGCCGCGCCGCTCGCCCTCCTCGACCAGCCACTCCGTGGTGCCCTGGAGAAAGTCGGCGATGACCCGGTCGACCGCGACCCCCCAGCCATCGATCATGATCCCGGTCTGCCCCGTCGGGACGAACGAGGTCGACGCGCCCGACGCGACCGCCGCCCGGCGCAGCTCGAGTGCCACGGACATCTTGCCGATGGCGCAATCGGTCCCCACCGTCAGGATCACCCGCGAGCCCGGCCGGTGGCGGCGCCCGCTCGACGTCTCCATCCGTGCCGGTGGGCGGCGGTAGTCCACGATCTCAACTTCCGCGGCACGAGCCGCCGCCGCGAGCTCCGGGTCGTCGCCCAGAAATGTGTGGAGACCGGAGTGGAGGTCAAGCCCGGCCCCGATCGCCTCGAGGATCGTCGCCCGCCACGAGACCGGCAGCCTGCCACCCGTCGGGGCGATGCCGATCAGCAGCACGGTCGGCGGCTCGGGCAGCGCCAGCGCATCCCCGAGGGCGGCGAGGATCGGGATGTCGCGATCGGGCAGCCACTCCCGCACGTTCCGGCCGGCCAGCGTGGAGTCGAGGACGGCGGCGACCGGGTCCGTCCCGTAGCGGATCACGCCCATCGCGGTCTTCCCGTGGTGGAACCCGAACTGACCCTCGGTCAGGATCGCCAGACGGCGCGGGCGGTCGGGAGGCATCGTCGGCGGAGTCTATCGGCTGCAGGACGCGGATGGAGCGGCCCGCGTGGGCCCGTCAGCGCGGAGGCCAACAGACCGGTCAGCCGTCCTGGGGCCCGAGTGCGCTCCTCTCGCCCAGCTCGGAGCCGCTGCCCTCCTTCAGCTCGACGAAGATCGCGTGCGACTCGGTCTCGCCGATGTTCTCGCCAGAATGCTCCTGGGCGGCAAGCCAGCGCGTCGTCCCGGCCTGGATCTCCACGTCCACCTCTCGGCCGCCCGACGCGAGACGACGACGGAACGAGCTGAGCGTGTGCATGACGCTGTCCGGATGCCGATGCGGGGTGGTGCGATCGCCGGGCTGGTCCCGGTACTCGAGCACCCGCACGCGCTCGTTCTCCATGACCACGCGATAGAGGCCGGGATTCGTCCGTACCGGGTCGAGCTCCATTGGCCGATCTTACGTCCGGGGACTCCGCCGCGTGTGCCGGCCGGGGCGGCGAGGCGGCGGCATGTGCGGAGCGGGCCACCCGGCCGTCCGATGGTGCGCGCCCGCCACGAAATCCCGCGGCCAAGTACGAAGGTCCGGTTGCGACGCATCTGGAAGGGACGATAGTCGGGGTACTGCGTCGGCGCCTGGCGACAGCGCCTCGGCTCACTCGACGACTGAACGATCGGCAGGTCCGGTTCAACAGGCCAGGGGCGACTTCGTGCACCAGCTCTCGCGACGCGCGTGCGCCGCCGTTCTTCTCGCCGGATGGATCGTCCTCGTGCCAATCGCTCCCGTGTCGTCGGCCGCCTTGCCGCTGCCGACGGCGACGCTGGCAGTGCCGACCCTGCCGCTGCCGACGCCCAGCCTGACCCTGCCGCCCCTGCCCCTGCCGACGGCGACCCTGGCCCTGCCGACGGCGACCCTGGAAGTGCCGACGCTGCCCCTCCCCACGGCCTCGCTCTCACTGACCGTACCCCTGCCGACGGCGACGCTGACCGTGGAGCTGCCGGCCCTGACCACGCAGACGCTGCCGCCTCCGACGCTCCGCCTGTCCGCGCCGACGCTGCCGCCTCCGAACCTGACGACCCCGGCGGCGCCGATCACGTCGTCAGGTCGTTCAGCCGAGCCCACCCCGGCGCCGGCGGCGGCCGCGGGCCCGTCGACCGCTGCCAGCGCGTCTCCGGCTCAAGCCGGGTCCCCCGCCCGATCCCGCTCGCCCGGTCCCGGATCCCTCCGTCCAGCGACCACCTCCGGCGAGCCAATCGTGCCAGGGCTCGTCGGACCCTCGTGGACGATGCCGAACGCCGCCGCGGTTGCGGCCGCCTTCGGCTTTCCCCTGGGACTGATGGGTGCGGTCCTCCTCTTCCTCGCGGTGCAGGAACGGATCGATCGTCGTGACCCCAAGCTCCGGGCCGCGCCGATCTCGGGCGCGGCGACGATCCTGGCGTTCGAGGACGAAGACCGTTGACCAGCCCTGGCCACCTCCCGGGCGACTACACCGCGCTCAGCGACAAGATGACGTACCTGACGGCGCTCCGGGTCGGCCTGGCCCTGATCGTGCTGGCGTGGAGTGCGGTCCGGCCGGAGGCGCTCGGGACCACGTTCGAGGTGCTCGGGCTGGTCACTGCCGGCTATGTGGCGACGACCGCCCTGCTGGAGCTTGTGCGCCGGCGGCTCGGGCAGCGAGGCGTCGCGCTGCTCGGCGCGCTGCTCCTCGTCGACGGTTTGTACCTGGCCTGCGCGATGTACGCCACGGGCGGGACGCAGAGCTCGATCGGGTTCCTCGTCTATCTCCACCTCGTGGCCGTTTCGCTCCTCGCCTCGTACCGGACGGGCCTGAAGATCGCCCTCTGGCATTCGCTGCTCCAGCTCGTCGTGCTCTACGCCCAGGCCGCCCAGGTCATCCGGCCGATCGAGGTCGTGGGCGGCCAGGACGTGGCGTTCGACCGGATGCCGGTCCTGAACATCACGGCCTTCTGGCTGTTCGCGCTGGCGACGTCGGCGTTCTCGGCGATGAACGAACGGGAGCTGCGCCACGGTCGGGCGGACCTCCAGACGCTCGTCGATCTGGGCGCCCGACTGGACGACGTGAGCGACCCCGTCCAGCAGTCGACCATCGTGCTCGAACTCCTCGCCGATCGGTTCGGGTTCGGGCGCGGCCTGGTCCTGGGCGCGTCGGGGGACCAGGTGACCGCCCTCGCCTCACGCGGCTGCGCCGACCACCGGACAGCGCCGGGCAACGTGGACGCAATCGTCGGGAAAGCCGTGACCCGGCGGGATTTGCTCGCGATCAAGCGGATCAACCCGGACGCCAATCCGCTCCTGGCGGCCGCCATGCCCGAAGCCCGGAACCTGCTGGTCTGCCCGATGATCGCCGATGGGCAGGTGATTGGCGCCATCGTGCTCGAGCACCGGTCGCGCAACCTTCGCGGGGTCGAGCGTCGCGTCGCATCGGTCGTCCGACAGGTGAGCGCGGTCGCCGCGCTCAACATGCGCAGCGCCCTCCTGCTCCGGGACGTGCGAGACCTCGCAGAACGCGACCCGCTCACCGGGACGGGGAACCGGCGGACGTTCCAGCTCATGCTGGAGCGCGAGCTCCAGCCGGGCCGCATCCGGGCCGGCCGCGCGGCCAGCTCGACCGCCGTCCTGTACATCGACCTCGACGACTTCAAGGTCGTCAACGACACCCTCGGCCACGCAGTGGGGGATGCCCTCCTGGTTGCCGTGGCGTCCCGCATCTCGAGCTCGACCCGCGACGGTGACGTCGTGGCGCGTCTCGGCGGCGACGAATTCGCGGTCCTGACGAGCGACAGCGCGGACCTCGAGCGCACGCTCGCCATTGCCAACCGGCTCGTCCGCGAGCTCGGGTCGCCGTACCAGATCGGTGAGCACAGCGTGGCCGTGACCGCGAGCATCGGCATCGCCAGCTCGCTTGGCGCCGGCGAGGTCTCATCGGACCTCATGCGCAACGCCGACGCCGCGATGTACATGGCCAAGGCCAACGGCAAGGCGAGCTTTGCCGTGTTCGATCCGGAGATGCACGCCGTCATTCGCGAGCGCAACCTGGTGGGCACGAGTCTCCAGCGCCTGGTGGAGCTCGACCAGTTGCGGCTCGTCTACCAGCCGATCATCGACCTCCAGTCCGGTCGCGTCGCGGGTGTCGAGGCGCTCGTCCGCTGGCAGGACCCCGAACGCGGGCTCGTCGGCCCGGCCAGCTTCATCGAGATCGCCGAGGAGAACGGGGCCATCTTCGCGATTGGCCGCTGGGTCCTCCGGGAAGCGTGCACGGAGACCACCCGATGGGGTCCGGAGCAGGCGGGAATCTTCCTGGCCGTCAACGTCTCTGCCCGCGAGCTGGGGCAGCCGGGCTTCGTCCAGGCGGTCCAGGCCACGCTCGCCGACACCGGCCTCGACCCCACCCGCCTGCACCTGGAGATCACGGAGACGGCGCTGCTGAAGGCGAATGCGTCGACCGTCTCGACCCTCGAATCCCTTCGCGGGCTCGGCATCCGGATCGCGATCGACGACTTCGGGACCGGTTACTTCTCGCTGAGCCATCTGCGGCAGTTCCCGATCGACGCGTTGAAGATCGCCAGGGAGTTCGTCCAGGCCGGCGAGTCCGACGCGAAGTCCGCGGCACTGGCGAGCGCGATCGTGGCCCTCGGCCACTCGCTCGGGATCCTCACGGTTGCCGAGGGGATCGAGACCCCTCGGCAGGCGGATCGGATGCGGTCCCTGGGCTGCACGTTCGGCCAGGGCTACTTCTTCTCCCACCCGGTCAGCGCCGCCGAGATCGAGGGTTTGGCGATGCGAGCGGCGGCGGCGCGCCCGGCGATCCGGCGACGGTTGGCCGGCCGCACAGCGGGACCCGCAGCAACCCGGCCCTTCCGTGGCGGGCCCTCGCCGAGCGTGGCGAGCGTCGGGATCGCCCACAGGCGGACGTGAGTCCCGTCTGAGCTCGCCCCGCAGAGCGGCGGTCGGCGCGCTGCCGCCGCCCGGGCACGGCCTCACCGATCCCGGGCTTCGCTCGCCTCCGCGGGCCACTGGTCCGCGTCGTCTGGCGACCGGGGCAACGGTCGCTTGCCGAACGCAACGAGGCGGTCGCGCACGGCGTGGCTGCCGAGCAGGCACAAGAAGGCCGTCGTCATGAAGGCCACGGGAACCAGCAGCACGGCGCTGACCACCAGGACGGCCGCGACGATCGCTCCGATCATGATGCTGAAGACGGGCGCCCCGAGGACGGTCAGGAGGGCATTTCGGATCGCCCGGCGCAGGCTCGGCTCGTCCTGCTCGAAGACGTACGGCCAGACCATGAGCTGAGCGACCAGCCAGGCGAACGTGGCCAGCAGGAACAGGCTCCGGACGGCGGCCGCCCACGGTTCCGGCCGATCGTAGAACACGACACTGACGACCAGCAGCCCGATGACGACTGCGTTGAGCAGCGCCCATGCCCAGGATCGCAGGAACTGCCGCCGGACCGCCCCGAGGTACTCGACCGCCTCGACCTGACGTCCGCGAGCGAGCTGGTTGGTCGCCTCGAACATGGCAACGGTCGCGGGCGGCAGCAGGACGACCGTCAGCGACAGCGCGAACCAGATGAAGTTCAGCGCCGCCAGCGACACGAGCGCGTCCCAGGCATCGCGAACCGTGCGCGCCCCCACCCTCAGGGCGGCGGTGATGCCCAGGACAGCTCCCCCTCCCGCGTGTCCAGCTCGAGCACCACCTCGCTCCCGTCCTCCAGTCGCCAGGCCTTGCGGGCCACGACGGGCGCAAGCCACGCTGCGTCGACGACCGCCTCCTCGTCGCCGGTCCCGGCGTACGCAAGACGCAGGCGGTGGTCGCCCGCCTCGAGCTCGACATCGCGGAGCACGGCCTCGAGCCACAGGTAGTCGCGGTCGGCTGATGTCAACCCCGGCACGACGACGGCCTGACCGCCGTCGATGCTGACGGCGACGGCGATCGAGTCCGGCGCCGGGGCGTTTTCCTCGGCCACCGGGCCCACCGGCTGGGAAAGCTCGTCGACCAGCGTCAGGGGTGCCAAATTCCCCGGTGTGTCCGGGTCGGTGCCGGTCCAGTCCATGAAGCCGCCGGTGAAGCCCATGCCGAGCTCGAACCGGAGGTTCTGCCCGGACTCGGCAGCCTCACGACCCAAACTGGCCCACGGGATCGCCGCCTCGTAGACGTACCCCCCGTCCCCACCCTGCCAGGCGAGCTCCGCCTCGGCCAGCAAGGCGCCGCCCGTCCAGTTCCAGACCTGTGGCCCGTCCGGCGTCTGGGCAAAGGTCAACTTGACGTCGATCCGGCGCCCCTCCCCGGTCGTGTCCAGGTAGATCCACAACGTGTCCCCCTGCCACACGCCGGGCCCGACCTGGTTCTGAATGTGCTCGAGATCGCGCACATCGCCGGAGATGTACAGGTTGTCCTCGTCCCACAGGAACCGACCGATGAAGCTGGCCGCATCCAGGCCCGGCCATGCGGCACCGCCCCGCAGCACGTTGACCGCGCCGTCCACCGCCACAGGCTCGGTCGTGCTCCACTCCGCGAGGTCACCATCGATGCCGACGGCGTCCGCCGTCCGCAGCGCCTCCACCGCCACGTCGCGCTCGCCGGCGGCCTGACGCTCCTGGGCGAGGAACAGGTCGAAGCGGCCACGCTCGGCGACCGTGAACGTCACCTCCACCTCGTCCTCCGGGCCGAGCGCGTAGTAGCGGCCGCCGCTGAAGTACGCCTCCCCGGTCCAGTCCTGCTGCCCGTAGCGCGGTTCGCCGCCGACCGCGGTGCCGCGCTCCGCCTCTGCCACGATCGCTGCGCGGGCTGCCCGCGCCTCGGCGCGAAGGTAGCCCGCCGCGACCGGATCCTCGACCACCGCGAGCAGCGCCATGAGCGCCTCGATCGTGCTCTCCGCCCCGGAATTGAGGTTGATGCGGAACTGGTTCGCTCCGGCCAGCCCGTCGTACGCTCGACCGGTCTCCGGGTCGTACATCGCTGCGTCTGCCGGGTTGTCACCGAAGAACCAGGCTGCCGCGAGGCCGGACAGCCGCCGATAGCTCTCCTCGCCCGTCGCTTCCGCGAGCTCGCTGTAGCCGAGCACCACCATCGCCTGGGCATAGGCGATCTGGTCGTACCGGTGCGGGATCACGCCCGTCTCACGGATCATGCCGGTCGTCATGAGCCGGCCGAACCATTGGTCGGCCTCGTCCCTCGCGGCCTGGACCCAGTCATCCCGTTCGAAGACATCGCCGGCCCTCGCGAGTGCCTGGACGCTGTGCGCGCCCCAGCCGTGCCAGTAGCCGAGCGACGTGGCGGTGCTGGGGCGGAGCCCGAACGGGTAGTCATCTCCGTCGCCCAGGCGGTACTCCGCGACTGCCTGGCCGAGGGCAAAGGCGAGGCGGCTCGTGGTCGGGTTCGGCTCGACCGCCGCGTACTCTGCGAGGCCGAGCAGCGCGAGGCTGGAGACATCCGTGCCGCCCTTGAGCAGCCAGGCAGGGATCCGTTCGCCATGCAGCTCTCCGTAGGTCCCCACGTTCGCGAGGGCGCGATCGAGGGCTGCTTCACCGCGCAGATAGTGCTCGCGCAGGCGGTCCGCATACGGCGGATCCACGGAGCTGAAGACGGCGATCCCGCGGGCGAGCGCCCATTGCCCGCGCGCAGCCCACCAGCCCCAGTCCTCGTAGCTGGTGATGCCGTCCCGATTGATCGTCCCTTCGCGGTCGCGAACGAAGTTGAAGTAGTCGCCATCGTCGGCCTGGAGGTACATCACGAAGTTCAACAGCAGGCGCGCTCGTTCGAGGGCCGCCTCGTCGGCCGAGCGCTCGTGGAGCTCGAGGTAAACGATGGCCGCGCGCGCGACGTCGTCGACCGCGGCGATCCCCTCCCCCGAGGCATCCACCCACCGGTAGTGCGGATGCTCGGAGTAGATGTGAACGAGCGCCATGGGCTCGCCCTCGATGACGACCGGCTCGGTGAGGAAGTCGAGGTGGGCAGGATTGATGAGGCCCAGCCGGGCGGTCGGCGGCAACACCGTGCCCGGGCCGCTCGCCGCCGGGCTCGCGGAGGCCGGGGCCCCGCCGGAGGCAGGCGACGAACTCGACGGCCGACTGACCTCGGGGCTCCCACACGCGGTCGCCAGCACCACGACGACAGCGAGCCGGACGCCGCGTCCAGCTCTCAGCCCTTCACCCCGCCCAGCTGGATCCCCTCGATGAACTGGCGCTGGGCCAGGAAGAACAGGACGATGATCGGCAGCGCCATCAGCCCCGACATCGCCATCATGTAGTGCCAGCGGGGCGCCTCGTTCGACAGGCTGGCCTGGAAGAACTGCAGCCCCAGCGGCATCGTGAAGCGCTCGAGCGGTTGCTGCAGGTAAATCAGGGCGCCGCGGAAGTTGTTCCAGTTGCCCTGGAAGCTCAGCACCGCCACGGCCAGCAGGACCGGCTTCACGAGCGGCAGCATCACGTGCCAGAAGACCTGCATCGAGTTGGCTCCGTCGACGATGGCCGCCTCCTCGATCTCCCGGCTGACGGTCTGGAAGAACTGGCGGAGCAGGAAGATGTAGAACGGGCCCCACGCGAACAGCGAGCCGACCGTCAGCGGGTCGTAGGTGTTGATCTGGCCCAGGACGCGCCAGATGATGAAGCTCGGGATGAGCGTCACGACCCACGGCAGCATCATCGTGCTGAGCATCAGGACGAACAGGGCGTTCCGGAACGGGAAGTGGAAGCGGGCGAACCCGTAGGCCACGAGCGAGGCGCTGGCGAGCTCGCCGAACATCGCGAGGGCGGTCACGAAGATGGTGTTCATGAGCATCGCGCTGAAGGGCAGCGCGTTCCAGGCCTCGGCGTAGTTCGACCACAGCACCGGGTCCGGGATCCACTCGGGCGGGAAGACGAACAGCTGGGCCTGCGACTTGAGCGACGTCGACAGCATCCAGATGAACGGCACCAGCGCGAAGGTCCCGCCCAGGGCGAGCAGGATGTAGACCGGCAGCAGCCGCAGCTGCTTGCGAAGCCCGCCGCGACCCTGGCGGGTGCTGCCGACCAGCACGGCCGCGCCACCCACCTGCTCCGCCGTCGCTTCCCGAAAGGTCACCGCTTGGCCTCCGACTCGTAGTAGACCCAGGCCGTGCTCGACCGGAACACCGCGAGGGTGAGCACGAGGATGATCACGAACATGAACCAGGCGATCGCCGAGGCGTAGCCCATCTGGAAGAGCGTGAAGCCCTGTTGATAGAGATACACGTTGAGGAAGGTGGGCGAGCCGGGTGGCAGCTGGATGAAGAGCGGCTGGTCGAAGACCTGGACCGCGGCGATGATGCCCATCACGATCAGGTAGAACAGGGTCGGGCTCAGCTGCGGCAGGGTGATGTGGCGCACGCGGGCCAGAACGCCCGCACCATCGACGCTCGCCGCCTCGTACAGGTCCCGGGGAATGTTCTTGAGACCCGCCAGGACGATGACCGTGTTGGCTCCGAAGACGCCCCAGAAGCTCATGATCACGAAGCCCCAGAGCAGCATGTCCCGATCAAGGAACCAGCCGGGAGGCTTGTCACTGAAGAGCGACCAGATCGGCTCGGTGGCCGAGTTGACCAGCCCGCCCCGCGTCGGCAGGAACATCAGGCGCCACAGGAGCGCAGTGACGAAGGCGGGCAGGATGGCGGGCAGGTAGTAGAGCGTTCGCCACAGGCCGATGCCCTTCACGCCCTGGTTGAGCATGATGGCCGCCGCCACCGAGCCGACCAGGCCGATTGGCACCGTCAGCGCCGAATAGGCCATGGTCAGGCGGACCGACGGCCAGAAGTTGGGATCGCCGCTGATCAGCTTCTCGTAGTTGGCGAGGCCGACGACCTTGGGCGCCTGGAGGACGTTGTAGTCGGTGAAGCTGAAGTAGAGCGAGGCCACGATCGGACCCGCGTTCCAGATCAGGAAGCCCAGCAGCCAGGGAACGACGAGGGCCAGGCCCATCGCGGCATCGCCCCGCAGGCCGAGCCGCCGCAGCCCGCGGTTGGTGAGCCACATGAGCGCCACGATCGCCACCGCCGCGCCGACGTAGTGGCTCAGGGTCGAGGCGTACCACTGGAGCTGCTGGGGCATCCGCGTCTCCCGAGAAAGGATCGGCTCGGGCGGCGTGCGCGCCGCCGCCCGAGCGACCTGCGGGCGGGCTAGGGCAGGAGGCCCTCCAGCTTCTCCCGTGCCGTCGGCGCGGCCTCCGCCGGGGCGCTCTTGTCATGGAAGACCGGGTCCTGGAACTCGCTCCAGAAGAGGCCGTCCCACTCCTGGTGGCGCGGGATCACGTTGAATGCCCGCATCTCCTCGGTCGCCGCGACGATGGCGTCGACCTGGCCCTCCTTCTGCGCCTTCCACTTCTCGGGGATGCTGGCCAGGATCACCTCGGCCGTGGCCAGCTCGGGTCGCGGCGCGACGATCTTCCAGTGGTGGATCCCGTCGGTCAGCGCGGCGAGCGCCTTGGCCGCCAGCTCCGGGTTCTTCGTGGCGCTGTTCACCGCGGTCACGGCGACGTACGAGAGGTTGGCCCGGTTCTCCGGCCCCTTGGGCACCACGGTCGCACCGACCACGTCGAGCCCGTCGAACGTGTCAGCCGCGCCGCCCATGAACATGGCCACCTTGCCGGCCTTGAACATCTCGCCGAAGCCCTGCTCCGTGATGGTCTCCTCGGTCGGACAGCACTCCTCGTTCCAGACAAGGCTCTTGTAGAACTCGACCGCCTCCATCGCCTCGGGCGAGTCGATCGGGGACGAGCTGAGGTCGTCGGTGATCACCTCGCCGCCGGCCTGCCAGATGAACTGCTGGATCGGTGGCCAGCCATTGGCGGTGAAGCCGTACTGGTCGTCCTTGGTCAGCTCGACGGCAGTCTCGCGGAACTTCGCCCAGTCCCACGTGTCATCCGGCGGATCGATGCCCGCCGCGTCGAAGAGCTTCGGGTTGTAGTACAGGATGACCGGCTGTGCGATCCACGGTAGTCCGTAGACCTTGTCCTGGTACTTCGCCGGCTTGATGACGTCCGGGAAGTAGCCGTCCAGCTTCGCGGCGGGGTTGTCGACCGCGGCCAGGTGCGCGGTCAGGTCGAGGAGGGCGCCGCGCGAGGCGTAACCCGCCACGTACTCCTGCGAGAGCCACATGAAATCGGCCCCCGTGCCGCCGGCGATCGTCGTCTGCAGCTTCGTGTAGTAGTCGGCGGGGGCGGGCTCATGGACAATCTCGAAGTCCGTCGCCTCGGCGTTGATCTTGTCGAGCACGAGCTCCTGGAGCTCCTTGGCCTCGTCCTCCCCCGCCCAGGTCGTCAGCCGGAACGTGACCTTCTCGCCGGCCGGCGACGCTCCGGTGCCGGCGGAGGCGCCCGATCCGCCCGGCGGCGCCGCGGTTCCTCCGCCGCTGCCGCACGCCGCGGCGATGAGGACGATCGACAGCGTGATCGTGGGCAGCGCCCAGCGTCTGCGTTCCATCGCGACCACAAACTCCTCCCTGTGGTGCGAGATCCACCGCGCATCGGAGCAAAGTGCGCCACCGGCGCGAGCATCCCGTCGGGTGATCGTGCGCGCTTCGGCCGCCAAACGCAAGATGCCGCCAAACGCAAGACAAGGATGCGGCGGCCTGGATCGTCCACTACGCTTTCAGCCGATGACCGAGCTGTTTCATCGACACCCGGCGAACCCGCTCCTGACTGCGGCGGACATCCCCGCACATGTCGCCTCGGCCTTCAATCCGGCCGCGACCGAGATCGACGGTGAGGTTCTCCTGCTGGTCCGGGTCGAGGACGCCCGAGGGCTCTCCGTCCTGTGGGTCGCGCGCAGCCGCGACGGTGTGTCGGACTGGCGCGTGGACGAGAGCCCTCTGCTCTTCCCCGTGGAGATCTACGAGGAGTGGGGCTGCGAGGACGGCCGAATCACCTTCGTGCCCGAGCTGGGCGAGTGGGTCATCGCCTACACCGCGTATTCCCACCTGGGCCCTGCCGTCGCGCTGGCGCGGACGCGCGATTTCCAGTCCGTCGAACGGCTCGGCGTGGTCCTGTCGCCGGAGAACAAGGACGCGGCGCTGTTTCCCCGCCGCATCGACGGCCAGTGGGTGCTCCTCCACCGGCCCGTGTCAGGCGGGACGGGTCACATGTGGCTGGCTTCCTCGCCGGATCTGGTCCACTGGGGTCACGCCAACGTCGTCCTGCGGGCCCGCGGTGCGGCCTGGTGGGACGGCGCTCGCATCGGCGGTGGCGCGCAGCCCCTGGAGACGCCGGAGGGCTGGCTGCTGCTGTACCACGGCGTCAAGCAGATGGTCAGCGGTCCCGTGTACCGGGTGGGCCTCGCGCTCCTGGACCGCGATCAGCCCTGGCATGCGGTGGCAAGGACGGACGAGTGGGTCTTCGC
>JACDAV010000071.1 GCA_013695255.1 Chloroflexota bacterium | reverse complement strand
CGATCCGGGGTGGCCGATCACGAGGCGCTCGACGAGGAGCATGCGCTCGCCCTCGGCCGGTCGATCGTCCGGAACCTGAACCGGCGCCCGCCGGTGCCGCCGTGGGATCGGCGCCCGCCCGAGCCGCCCGCCGTCGACCCCGCCGGCCTGTACGGCGCGGTCTCGGCCGACTCTCGCCGCGCCGTCGACGTCCGCGAAATCGTCGCCCGACTCGTCGATGGCAGCCGCTTCCATGAGTTCAAGCCCCTGTATGGCGAAACCCTCGTCTGCGGCTTCGCCCACCTCGAGGGCTGGCCGGTCGCGATCCTCGCCAACGACGGGATCCTGTTCAGCCAGTCCGCGCTGAAGGGCGCCCACTTCATCGAGCTTGCTGCGCAGCGGAGAATTCCGCTCGTGTTCCTCCAGAACATCACCGGCTTCATGGTCGGGCGGGAGTACGAGGCCGGCGGGATCGCCAAGGATGGCGCGAAGCTGGTGACCGCGGTCGCCTGCGCCGAGGTCCCGAAGCTGACCGTGCTGATCGGCGGCTCGTTCGGGGCCGGCAACTACGCGATGGCCGGCCGGGCGTACTCGCCGCGCTTCCTGTGGACCTGGCCGAACGCCCGCATCTCGGTCATGGGCGGCGCCCAGGCGGCGCGCGTCCTGTCGACCGTGCGCGGCGGGTTCGCCTCCGAGGCCGAACGGGACGCATTCGAGGCGCCGATCCTCGAGACGTACGAGCGCGAGGGCTCGCCCTACTTCGCGACGGCTCGGCTGTGGGACGACGGGGTGATCGACCCCCTCGACACGCGGCGCATCCTTGCCCTGGGGCTGGAGGCGGCGCTGCACGCGCCGATCCCCGAGACCCGTTTCGGAGTGTTCCGGATGTGATGCGTCTGCTGGTCGCCGGTCTGCTGATCGTGAGCATGAGCGCCTGCGCGGAGGTCCTGCCCATCGCGCCGCGGCCGGCCGTCGCCGAGGCGAGCGACGACCTGTTCCTGCTGGTCGTCCGGTCGCCGGCGGATCGCCACCCGACCGGGCAGCCGATCGACGTGTTCGCCGAGCTGCTCTACCAGGGTCCGAAGAACAGCGAGACGATCTTCCACGCCTCGTCGCCGATCTTCTGGCAGATCGTCCAGCTCGACGGGCCGGCCGTCATGGAAGGCGGGATGGACATGCCGTGCCTCTCGACGGACCTGCAGGCCGGCGCGCCGAAGCGCTACCCGTTCGAGAAGGCCGGCGTTGTCGAGGACGTGCCGCCGTTCAACCGGGCCTGGTTCGAGGAAGATGCCCTGCGGCTGCCGGCCGGCCGGTGGCGCTTCGTGGCCACGCTGAGCGTCTCGCTCGGCGATTGCGGCGGCGAGCCTCACGAGCTCGAAGCGAGCGTCGACCTCGTGGTCGGCCCGTGACCGGGATCGGGCCCCTGCGGGCGGGGCTACGATGCCCCGCGTGACAGAGGCGCTCGAGGTCGATCGGATCGGGCCCGATGGGGCCGTCGCGCGGGTGACGCTGTCCCGGCCGGAGGTGCACAACGCCTTCGACGCGTCGCTGATCGCGGAGCTGCGGACGACGTTCGCGGCACTGGCGCGCGAGGGACCGATGCAGCTCCGTGCGGTCGTCCTGCGCGGCGCGGGCCCGTCGTTCTGCGCCGGCGCGGACATCAACTGGATGCGCGCGGCCATGGCCCTCGACGTCGAGGGCAACGAGCAGGACGCCATGGCGATGGCCGACATGTTCGAGACGCTCGACACCTGCCCGGTGCCGGTCATTGCGCGCGTCCACGGCGCGGCGCTGGGCGGCGGGATGGGCCTGTGCGCGGTAGCGGACCTCGTCATCGCCGAGTCCGGCACGCGGTTCGGCTTCACCGAGACGCGCCTCGGCATCCTGCCGGCCGTGATCGCGCCCTTCGTGCTGGCCAGGATCGGCGAGTCCCAGGCCCGGGCGCTGTTCCCGGGCGGCCGGCGGTTCGACGCGGTTCGGGCGCAGCGGATCGGGCTCGTCCACGAGGTCGTGGAGGGTGAAGCGGCGCTCGACGCGGCAGTTTCGGCGGCCGTCCGCGATCTGCTTGCCGCGGGGCCGACGGCTGCCCGGGCGGCCAAGGCGATCGTCCGCGAGGTCCGCGGACTGGGGCACGGGTCGGCCAAGTGGCACACCGCCCGCGTCATCGCCCGGCAGCGGACGTCCGAGGAGGCGCAGGAGGGGTTCCGCGCGTTCGCCGAGAAGCGCCGCCCGGCGTGGGCCCGCGATGTCGAGGGCGACTGAACCGGGATCGTTCGGCGAACGGATCCGCTGCCTCGGCTGCGGCGGCCTGGTTTCGGCGTCGAGCGGGCCGACCCATCGCTACATCGGAGCGTCGCCCGGCTGCTGGGCGCTGTACGGGGAGCTGCTGGGCGGCGGGCTGCCGGACCGCCTGTCCACGCTGGCAGTCGACGCATACGCCGTCCAGCATCCCGGCGTGCCCGGCCCGCAGTCGATCCAGTCGGTATGGGTCCACCTGATCGCGCTTCACCTCGTGCTCGACGAAGGGTGGCCGGTGGAACAGGCCGTCCGCCTCCGGAGCGCCGCAGCCGACGCGTGCCGGGGCTGGGCATGGCTGCCGGAGCCGGCCTCGCGCGGGGCAGTAACGGGGGCCGACGTGGTCGCGGTCGGCAGGGCGGAGCGCGGGCAGGTGGTCGAGGCGTGGGTCCGAGGGGCCTGGGAGTCATGGGCGCGGCACCACGCCGCTGTCCGCGAGCGAGCGGCCGCGATCGTCCCG
>JACDAV010000068.1 GCA_013695255.1 Chloroflexota bacterium | reverse complement strand
CCCCCGGTGACCGCGGGCGGGCGCGGGGGCAGGGTCACGCGGCGCTCGAGGTTCGGCATCGGCGCCGTCCGGTGGGGCAGCGCCATGGCGTCGACGAAGTGCTCCTGGAAGCGGGGCTCGACCGCCGTCTCGATCTTCTCCACGGCCCGCACCACGGTGTCGATCTCGCGTCGCCGGTCGCCGCTGAGCAGCGCCATGAGCGCTCCCGTCCCGGCCGCGTTGCCGGCGCCGGTCGCCTGGTCCAGCGGACAGTCCGGGATGAGGCCAACGACCATCGCGTGGAGCGGGTCGATCTGGCTGCCGAAGGCCCCGGCCAGCCGCACCGCGTCGACCGAATCGATGCCCGCCTCGTCCATCAGCAGCCGGATCCCCGCGTAGAGCGCGGCCTTGGCCAGCTGGATCGCGCGGACGTCGTTCTGGGTGACGAGGATCGCCGGCGGGCCGTCGTGGAGGACATAGGAGAAGGTTCGGCCGTCCTCGATCACCCGGCGCGTCCTGGCGGCGCGCCCCCCGTCGATGGTCCCGTCCGCCGCGATCACGCCGGCCAGGAACAGCTCGGCGATCGCTTCCACGATGCCGGAGCCGCAGATGCCGGTCACGCCGGTCTCCGTCGCCGCCTGCGCGAAGCCCGGCTCGTTCGACCAGGCGCCGACGCCGATGACGCGGAAGCGCGGCTCGAGCGTCGATGGATCGATCCGGACCCGCTCGATCGCCCCGGGCGCCGCGCGCTGGCCGGAGCTGATCTGGGCCCCCTCGAAGGCCGGGCCGGTCGGCGAGGAGGCGGCCAGCAGCCGACCATTTACTGCCAGGACGATCTCCGCGTTCGTGCCGACGTCGACGATCACCCGGGCGCCCGTGGCCCGGTGCGGCGCCTCGGCCAGGATGACGCCCGCGGTGTCCGCCCCGACGTGACCGGCGATGCACGGCAGCACGTGGACGCGGGCGCCGGGATGAGCCGTCAGCCCCAGCTCGGCCGCGGTGGTGCGGACCGCCGTGTCGACCGCCAGCGCGAACGGCGCGGAGCCGAGGGGCACGGGATCGATCCCAAGCAGCAGGTGGTGCATGATCGGGTTGCCGACGAAGACGAGCTCGAGCAGGTCAGCCCGGCGCAGCCCGGCCCGCGAGGTGAGGTTCGCCAGCAGCCCGTCGATGGCCTTGCGGACCGCCTTCGTCATCTCGGCGGCGCCATCGGGGTGGAGCATCGCGTACGACACACGGCTCATCAGGTCCTCGCCGTAGCGGATCTGCGGGTTCATCACCCCATGCGAGGCGAGGACCTGGCCGCTGGCGAGGTCGGCGAGGTGACCCGCAATCGTGGTCGATCCGACGTCGATCGCCACCCCGAAGACCCGCTCGCGCAGCCCCGGCCAGACGGCGATCACGTCCCGTCCGCCATGGACGGCGACGGTGACCCGGTACTCGCCCGCCTCGAGGGCCTGGTGGAGCGCCCGGACCACCTGCAGATCCGTCGGCAGCTCGCCAAGCCCCCACTCCAGCTCGAGCGCCCTGGTCAGCCGTCCGAGATCGCCGCTCGGCGAGGCGAGCGACGGCCGCTCGACCTCCACGAGGTGCAGCCGGACGACCGGGTCGACCTCGAAGGTTCGCCCGTCGAGGTCCTTGCGGACGACCTGGCGGTGGACCTGGCTCTCCGGCGGAACGTCGATCAGGGCGTCGCCGCGGATCTCGGCCAGGCAGCTCAGGCGGCGGTCCGGCGGCAGCGGGTTGCGCTGCCCGTACTCCGTCTCGTCGTCATGGTCCGGCGAGAGGTGCTCCGGCCGCGAGACCAGCCCGTGCTTCGGGAACTCGCCAATGCCCTGGCTCACCTGGCAGCGACCGCACAGCCCGCGACCGCCGCACACCGAGTCGATGTCGACCCCGAGCGCACGCGCCGCGTCGAGGACCGTCGTGCCGGGGGCGACACGCCCGCGACGGCCCGACGGCGTGAAGATGACGAGCGGCTCGGCGGTGCTCATGGTGGCGCGCCGCTAGCGGCCCGGATCGAGCAGGGCGAGCTCCGCCTCGGACAAACCCGCGGCTGCCAGGGCAGCGTCGGTCGCCCGGCCCCCGGCGCCACGGTCGCTGCCCGGTCCGGCTC
>JACDAV010000061.1 GCA_013695255.1 Chloroflexota bacterium | reverse complement strand
GGCGCGCAGGCGCCGCAGCCGCGTCCGGCGCTCGGCGAGCGGCATCGCCAGGCCCTGCTCGAGGGCGGCGGCGGTGCCGACGACGTCCGCCGCGGCGATCGACAGCGCGTCGGAGGCGAGCTGCTCGGCGGCACCGGCCGTCTCGGACAGGACGAGGACCGGATCGCGCTCGCCGACGAGGATCGCCTCCTTCGCCACCAGGTTCATCCCGTCGACCAGCGGATTGACCAGCACCACGTCCGCGACCCGGAGCGCCGCGATCGCCATCGCGTAGTCCGACCCGTCGTAGATCCAGATGGGCTGGTCGTCCGGCTCCGCCATCCCGTTGATCCGCGCGACCACCTCCCGGACGGCCGCCGCGTACTCGGCGTACTCCGAGATCTCCGTTCGCGTCGGCGCCTGCACGGCGACGAAGCGGATCTGCTGTCGTAGCTCCGGTCGCCGCTCGAGGAGGGCCTCGAGCGCCAGGAACCCCCGGAGCGCGTTCTTGGACGGCTCGATCCGATCGGCGCGAACGATCAGGCTCGGCCGGCCGGCGCGGTCGAGCCGCTCGTTGAGCCGCTCGAGGCGCTGCTCCACCGCGTCCGAGGTCGCGAATCTGACCAGCCCGTCCGGGTCGACGGCGATCGGGTACGCCCGGACGCGGATCCGCCGGTCGCGCCACACGACGTTGCGCCCATCGCGATCCACGCGCGCGTCGCGCACGAAGCTCGCCACGGAGTCGAGGAAGTGGGACGCGTAGCGATCGGTCTGGAGGCCGACGATGTCGCAGGCGAGGAGCCCCTCGCAGATGGGCCGGCGGAGCGACTGGGGAATGAGCCGCCACTGGCTCTCGGCCGGCCAGGGGATGTGGTTGAAGTGGAGGATGGTCGCCTTCGGCAGCCGCTCGCGGATCCTCGCCGCCGCCAGGTAGAGGTGGTAGTCCTGGAGCAGGATCACCGGGTCCCGGCTGTCCCCCGCGGCCTCGACGGCCGCGTCGGCCAGCTTGAGGTTGGCCGGGCGGTAGCCTCCGCGCCAGGCGTCGATCAGCGCGTCGTCGATGGTCGGCGCGTACGCGTTGGCGTACATCTCGTGCTGCACGAACCACAGGAAGGGGTTCGAGAAGATCCGGTAGTGACGGTCGTAGACCTCGTCGCTCAGCCCCACGTAGACGAGACGCACGTCCTGGCCCGGCAGCATCTCCTCGAGGAGGTCCCGGATTCGGGCATCGCCCGGCCCGTTCCTGCCGTCGCCCAGGACCCGTGCCGCTGCTCGGTCCCCTTCCGTCAGGGAGGCCGCCACCCAGGTCAGCGGTGCGTGCCGACCCAGCTCGGCGAGCGCGGTCACGAGCCCGCCGGAGCCCCGCGAGGCCGTCAGCCGGCCGGGTGCGCCGTCGTCCCGCTGGAACGTGATCGGTCCGCGGTTGGACACGACCACGAGCCGGCCGGCGTCTCCGAGCAGCTCGTGCAGGAGCGCGGTCCGGGCATCGTCTGGCACCTCCAAAGGATGCCCGATCCGGGCCCCGGGAGCGGCCGGGTCGGATTCCGCCCGCTATCCGATCGCGCGCGCGGCCTCTCCCACGATGTCGAGCAACGGGCCCTGGATGATCCCCAGCAGGATCGTCAGCGCGGTCGCCGCCGCCAGCCCACCCCACACCAGCCGCCCGTGCCGGAGCGCGGGCTGCTCGGTCTCCGGATCGCGCATGTACATGTAAACCACGACCCGCAGGTAGTAGAACGCGGCGGCTGCGGCGTTGAGCACCATGATCACCGCGAGCACGCTCAGGGCGCCGCCCGCCTCGACGGCGGCCAGAATCACGTAGAACTTGGCGAAGAAGCCAGCGGTCGGCGGGATGCCGACGAGCGACAGGAGGAACAGCACCATCAGCGCGCCCAGCAGGGGCTCGCGGCGACCGAGCCCGGCGAAGGTGTCCAGGTTTGACGTGACGCCGCTCCGCTTCTGGAGGGCTGCGACGACGGCGAACGCGCCCAGGTTCATGAACGAGTACGCCGCGCCGTAGTAGAGCAGCCCCTCGAGGCCCTCCATCCGTCCGGCCGCCCACGCGGCGAGCCCGACGAGCATGTAGCCCGTGTGGGCGATGGACGAGTAGGCCAGCATCCGCTTGACGTTGTTCTGGGTCAGGGCGACGAGGTTGCCGAGGGTCATCGTGGCCGCGGCGAGGACGATCACCACCGGCAGCCAGTCCGCGCGGAGCGGGCCCATGGCCTCGACGAACAGCCGCAGGATCAGCGCGAATGCGCCGATCTTCGGGCCCACGGACAGGTAGCCGGTGACCGGGGTCGGCGAGCCCTGGTAGGCATCCGGCGTCCAGTAGTGGAACGGCACGGCCGCGATCTTGAAGGCGACCCCGGTCGTCATGAAGGCCAGGCCCATGGCCAGGCCCGGCGAGAGCGTCCCCTGGCCCGCCGCGAACGTGCTGAGCACGGCGGCCACGTCCGAGACGCGCGTCGAGCCGGTCAGGCCCCACACGAAGGCCAGCCCGAACAGGAAGATGGCGCTCGAGAACGAGCCGAGCAGGAAGTACTTGATCGCCCCCTCGGTCGAGTAGCCGTCGCTCTTGTGGAAGGCGGCCAGGAGATAGCCCGGCAGGACCATCAGCTCGAGACCCAGGAACAGCAGCAGCAGGTCCGTCGAGGCGGCCAGGAGCATCGCCCCGGTCATGGCGAAGATGAGCACGATGGCGAACTCGGCGACCGGCAGGCCCCGAGGGACGAGGTAGTCCGGCCCGAACATGACCGTCAGCGCGATGATCGCGACGAACAGGATCTGGAGGAACGTCGTCAGCGCGTCGACGGTGTAGGCGCCGCCGAACGCCACCCGCTCCTCGCCCCCGATCGCGATCACGGCCAGTGCCACGACGGCCAGCGCGACCAGGGCCGTCAGCAGGACGGCCGTCCGCCGGCCCGGCAGGGCGAGGTCGACCAGCAGGACCGCCGTCGCCGCCAGCACGGCGGCGACCAGCGGCAGGACCGCCACGAAGTCGGGCGGAACGGTCATTGCGCGCGGGCCCCGGTCCCGGTCATGGCCACAGGGCGAACCGGATGGGAGCGGCCGTGGCGGCGCCGTCCAGGACGGACCCCACGGAGCCGCCGATCAGGTCCAGGACGAGACCCGGGAACAGGCCAAGGGCCACGACCAGCGCCGCGAGCGGGGCAAGGGTCAGGACCTCGACCGGCCGCATGTCCGTCAGGTGGTGCCCGAGGCCGCGCAGAAAGTCCGACAGGTCGCCGGTCGCCACCCGCTGGAACATCCAGAGCAGGTAGCCGGCGGCAAGGATCATGACGAACGTCGCGATGGCAGCAACGAGCGGGCTGAAGTCGAACGCGCCGACGAGCGTGAGGAACTCGCCGACGAAGCCGGACAGCCCGGGAAGCCCGACCGACGCGAACACGAAGAAGCCGAACACGGCGGCATAGACCGGGGTCGCTCCGGCGAGACCGCCCATCCTGGCGATCGTCCGGTCGTGCGTCCGCTCGTAGATGACCCCGACCAGGAGGAAGAGCCCGCCCGTGATCAGCCCGTGGTTGACCATCTGGAGGATGGCGCCCTGGAGCCCCTGCTCGGTGAACACGAAGATGCCCAGGGTCACGAAGCCCATGTGGCTGACGGACGAGTAGGCGACCAGCTTCTTGAGATCCGGCTGGACGAGCGCCACGATCGCGCCATAGATGATCGCGATCAGGCTGAGCACGATGATCAGCGGCGCGAACGTCTGCGCCGCGTCCGGGTAGAACGGGACGGCGTACCGGATGAACCCGTAGCCGCCGAGCTTGAGCAGGACCCCGGCCAGGAGCACGGAGCCCGCCGTGGGCGCCTCGACGTGCGCGTCCGGCAGCCAGGTGTGGAACGGGAACATCGGGACCTTGATCGCGAAGGCCATGAAGAAGGCCAGGAAAGCAAAGACCTGCAGCCCCGGGTCGAACCTCGTCTCCCGCAGGACGGTCAGGTCGAAGGCGCCGGCCCACGAGCCCGTCTGCGCCTGGAAGGCGAAGGCCGTGGCAAGGATCGCGACCAGCATCAGCAGCGAGCCGACGAGCGTGTAGAGGACGAACTTGATCGTCGCGTAGATCCGGTTGGCGCCCCCCCAGATGCCGATGATCAGGTACATCGGCACGAGCACGATCTCGAAGAAGATGTAGAACAGGAAGGTGTCGAGCGCCACGAACACGCCGATCATCCCGACCTCGAGGATCAGGAACGAGATCATGTACTCCTTGATCCGCTCCTGGATCGGCCGGAACGAGGCGAGGATCGAGACCCACATCAGGGTCGTGGTCAGGACGACGAGGATGAGCGACAGCCCGTCGATGCCGAGCTTGTACTGGATGCCGAAGAGCGGGATCCAGTCGAGCGTCTCGACGAACTGGAAGTCCGGCCGCGGCAGGTAGCCGATCAGCAGGATCAGCGACACGACCCAGGTCAGGAGCGCGGTTCCCAGCGCCACCGGGCGCGCGGCGCTCCGCGGCAGCGCCGCGATCAGGACGGCGCCCGCGAGCGGCAGGAACGTGACGATCGTCAGGATCGGGATGCTGCTGATGTTCATGCGCTCAGCGGCCGGAGATGAGCAGGTATGAGCCGGCCATCACGAGCAGCCCGATGGCGATCCCGAGGGCGTAGTTCTGGACCCGACCCGTCTGGACGCGCGACAGGCCGCGGCCCGAGCCGCGGGTCACGCTGCCGATCGCGTTGACCGTGCCGTCCACGATCTCGCGATCGAACCACCACATCGCCGCCGCGACGCGCCCCCCGATCCGGATGAACAGCAGGTCGTTGAGCTCGTCGAACCACCACTTGTTGAGCGACGCGCGGTAGAGGAACGGCGCCCGCGCGCTCAGCGCCCGGACCTGCTCCGGCCTGCTCCGGCCACGGAGCGGCCCGACGGCGATCCCGAACAGCCGCCAGGCGACGACGCCGCCGATCGCGGCCGCCGCGACGCTCGCCCCGATCAGCGCGCCGTCGATCCCGAACAGCTGGTACTCCGCCTCGCCGTGGTGGAGCAGCTCGTTCGCCTCGCGGAACACCGGCTCCAGCCAGTGATGGAGCAGCCCGGGCTCCGTGCTGCCGAACAGCGGCCCGAGCGGCGGCCCGGGCCAGGACAGCGCGATCCCGAGCAGGATCGACGGCACGGCCAGGATCCAGAGCGGGATGGTCATGATCCGCGGTGACTCGTGGATCCGCGGCTCGACGTGCGGGTCGACCCGGCTCTCGCCCCAGAACGTGAGACCCATCAGCCGGAACATGTAGAAGGCGGTCAGGATCGCGACAAACAGCCCGATCGCCCAGACCCACGGGAAGCCCAGCTTGAACGCCTCGCCCAGGATCTCGTCCTTGCTGAAGAAGCCGGCCAGCGGCGGGATGCCGGAGATCGCGATCGTGCCGATCAGCATCGTCCGGTAGGTGCTCGGGATCTTGCGCGCGAGACCGCCCATCCGGCGCATGTCCTGCTCCTCGTGGACGGCGTGAATGACCGAGCCGGAGCCGAGGAACAGCAGGCCCTTGAAGAAGCCGTGGGTCATGAGGTGGAAGATCGCGGCCGTGAAGGCGCCGCTCCCGAGCGCGGCGAACATGTAGCCCAGCTGGCTGAGGGTCGAGTAGGCGAGGACCCGCTTGATGTCCGTCTGGGTCATCGCGATCGAGGCGGCCAGGATCGCGGTGAAGATGCCGATGGCCGCGACCACCACGAGCACGGATGGCGCGGCAGCGAACAGGGGGTTCGCCCGGGCCACGAGGTAGACGCCCGCGTTGACCATGGTCGCCGCGTGGATGAGGGCGGACACCGGGGTCGGTCCTTCCATCGCGTCCGGCAGCCAGACGTGGAGCGGGAACTGGGCGCTCTTGCCCATCGCGCCGGCGAAGACCAGGAGCGCGACGACCGCCAGCGGGATCGGGTTGGCGTCGCCCTGCTCGACGAGCACGCGCAGCGACTCGCGGATGTCGAGCGTGCCCGTGTTGACCCAGATGGCCATGATCGCGAGCGCGAATCCCACGTCCCCGACGCGGTTGACGATGAACGCCTTCTTGCTGGCCAGCGCCGCGGAGCGCTTGCGGTACCAGAACCCGATCAGGAGGTAGCTCGACAGCCCCACCAGCTCCCAGCCGGCGAAGACCAGCAGCCAGCTGTCCGCCATGACGAGCAGGAGCATCGAGAACATGAACAGGTTGAGATAGGCGAAGAAGCGCCAGTAGCCCGGGTCGTGGGCCATGTACCCGATCGAGTAGACGTGGACGAGCATCCCGATCGTCGTCACGACGATCAGGAGCACCGCGGTCAGGTTGTCGACGAGGAAGCCGGCGTCCACGCTGAACGAGCCGGCCGGGATCCACTCGTAGAGGAAGACGTGGCGGCCTTCCTCCCCGAACCCGCCGGTGAGCGCCGTGAAGCAGACGACCATCGCGATCGCCCAGCTCGCCACCACGGCCCCGACCGGGATCCAGTGCGCCTGCTTCCCCAGCCGGCGCCCGATGACGGCCGTGACGGCGAAACCGAGCAGCGGCAGCAGGACGATGAGCGGGATCAGGAGGTTGAAGATCGGGTCGGCGGCGGCCGCCTCGGCGGCACCCTCGTCCGCGGCCGCGGCGAGGAACATCGGCATCGCCGGGCTCATCGGGCGAGCGCGCTCATCGGCGCATCGCGTCGTACTCGTCGACCAGCGGCGTTCGGCGGTTCCGGTAGATCGCCATGACGATCGCGAGACCCACCGTTGCCTCCGCGGCGGCGACCGCCATGACCATCAGCGCGATCACGGACCCGTCCGCGCGGAGCGGCTCGATGAACGAGCCGAAGGCGATGATCGCGAGGTTGACGGCGTTGAGCATCAGCTCGATCGACATCAGCATGCTGATCGCGTTGCGCCGGGCGAGGAAGCCGAACGTCCCGATCGCGAAGAGGATCCCGGACAGGATCAGGTAGGCGTCCAGCGAGTCGCTCACGGGGCGCCGCCCTCCTCGCGCTTGGCGACGTAGATCCCGCCGATCACCGCTGCGAGCAGCAGGACGCTGACGATCTCGAAGGCCAGCACGTAGTCCCGGAAGAGGACCTCGGCGAGGGCGTCCGTCGCCGTGCGGAGGCGGGTGCCGACCTCGCCCCAGTCGGTGGCCGAGACGGTGATGACGATGATCAGGCCGAGGATCACGGACGCGACGCCCGCGCCGAGGGCCTGCGTCTGGAAGACCAGCGACGGAGGCGCGTCCTTGGTCTGGGTGAGCATGATCGCGAACAGGATCAGCACGCTGATCGCCCCGATGTAGATGAGCACCTGGGCGGCAGCCACGAGCGGGGCGCCGGCGATCACGTAGATCCCGGCCAGCGAGAGGAAGCAGACGATCATCGCCAGACCGCACCGGATGATGTCGCGCATCGTCACGACGAGCAGGCCGGACAGCAGCATCACCTCGGCCAGGATGAAGAACAGCAGGTCCTCGTCGAACCCGATGACGCCGAGGATCGCCAGTCCGACCGGGAGCGATACGAGGGCGCCCACGATGACCAGCGGGCCGAGGATGTTGATCAGGCTGCGCGGCACGATGCGCTATCCGTGTGCGTGGCTGCCCGGGCCGATCCCCGGCAGAGAGGCGTCGCCGTTGCCGCCGGCGCCGTGCCCGTGGCCATGCCCGTTCCCGTGCGCGTTGCCATCGGCGGCGAGCGAGGCTGGCAGAACCGGGAGCAACCGGGCGGACTCGATGACCCGGCCCTCGGCCCTTGCCCGCTCGAGCCAGTCGCGCTCCTTGCGGATGTAGGTGACCTCGGTCTCGCGATCGACCTGGGCGATCGCCAGCAGGTCGATCATCGGGTCCTGGCGACTGGAGTGGGCAAGCTCGACGTCCGCGCCGTCGCGCAGCGCGTCGTACGGGCAGGCGTCGACGCAGATGCCGCACAGGATGCAACGGCTCTCGTCCACGTCGTACTTCTGAAGCACCCGCGGCTTGGGCATCAGGGCGCCGGTGGGGCAGGTCTCGGCGCAGCGACCGCACGACACGCACGGCGTGTCGTTGAGGCTCATGTCCAGCGGCGTCGTCACCAGCGTGTCGAAGCCGATGCGCATGAAGTCGTAGCAGGCCGCCCCGACGACCTCCGCGCACACGGTGGCGCACCGGCCGCAGTCGATGCAGCGGGACGGCTCACGGAGGATGAACGCGTGGGAGTCGTCGCGGATGTAGTCGTGGTTCGTCCCGGTGAAGCGGTTCTCGGTCACGCTCCGGTAGCCCGCCCCGTTGTGGTGCTGGGGCTCGAGCGTCGGCAGGGTCGTGCCGTACTCGATCCCTAGCCGGCGCAGGTCGCAGAAGCCGATCGCCTCGCAGGTGCACTGCAGGCAGCGGGTCGACTCGGCCATCGCCTCCTGCTGGCTGTACGGAACCTCGTACTCGACGTAGCTCCGGTTCCGGAGCTCCGGCTCCATGGCCGTCATGCGGTAGCGGGGCTCCTTGGCCTCGCTCGTGAATGGCACGATGGACAGGAACTCCGGCTGGGGCTCGGCCAGCGTCTGACGCGTCCTGATGGCGCCCAGGTCCAGCCCCTTCAGGTAGGCGTCCATGGCGTACGCGGCGCGGCGTCCCTCGGCCACGGCCTGCACCACGGTCGCCGCGCCGATCCGGACGTCGCCGGTCCCGAACACGCCGGCCCGGTCCGTCGCGAAGGTCACGGCATCCGCCTTGAGGCGCTTCTGTTTGGTCGCCTCGATGCCGGTCGAGCCCGGTCCCACCCACGACAGGTCCGGTCCCTGGCCGATGGCCAGCAGGACCCGGTCGCACGGGATCGTGAACTCGGTTCCTGGTGACGGCTCCGGCCGCCGTCGACCCGACGCGTCCGGCTCGCCGAGCTGCATCCGGATGAACTCCACGCCGGTCACCTTGCCGGTCCGCTCATCCGTGATGACCCGCGAGGGACCGGCCTGGAAGATGGCGGTCGCGCCCTCCTCGATCGCCTCGTGCACCTCGTTGGCCGCCGGCATGTCCTTCATGTCGCGGCGGTAGACGAGGGTCACCTCCTTCGCGCCCTGGCGGACCGATGTCCTGGTGCAGTCCATCGAGGTGAAGCCGCCGCCGATGACGACCACGCGGCTGCCGGCGTGGCCCTCGACCTCGAGCCCGAGGGTGGCGGTGCGGAGGTACTCGAGCCCGTCGATGACGCCGTCGGCGTCCTCACCCGGGATGCCCAGCTTGTTCGTGTCGTAGCAGCCGATGGCGACGAGGACGGCGTCGTAGCCCTGGTACTGCAGGTCGTCGAGGGTGAAGTCGCGGCCCAGCGCCTGGTTGACGAGCACGCGCCCACCGAGCCGGGTCACCGACTCGTACTCGGCCTCGAGGACCTCGACCTTGGGCAGGCGGTACTGCGGGATCCCGTAGCGCAGCATCCCGCCCGGCGCTGCGTCGCGCTCGAGGACCGTGACGTCGTGGCCGGCGATCAGCAGGTAGTAGGCGGCGGCCATGCCGGCCGGCCCGGAGCCGATCACCGCCGCGCGCCGGCCGCTCTTCGGCTGGACCTCGAACGGGATGGGCGGATCGACGTCGTCGTCCAGCATCGCCCGCAGCACCTGGTCTCCGGCGTAGCGGTGGCTGTCGCGGATCGCGATCGCCTCGTCGACCTCGTCCCGCCGGCAGTGCTCCTCGCACGGCGCCGGGCAGACCCGTCCCAGCACGGACGGGAAGGGGATCGTCCGCTTGAAGATCCGGGCCGACTCGCGGAAGTTCGCCTCGGCGTTCGCCTTGAGGAAGCCCGGGATGTCGATGTGGCTCGGGCACTTGTTCTGGCAGGGCGGCAGGCAGTACGCGTTGTGATCGCTGAAGATCAGCTCCAGGTTCGTTGCCCGGAGGCGGCGGACGCCCTCGGTCTGGGTCGCGACCTTCATGCCCGCGGCTGCCGCCTGGGTGCACGAGATCGGCGGGTGCTCTGTGCC
>JACDAV010000023.1 GCA_013695255.1 Chloroflexota bacterium | reverse complement strand
GCGGTGCGATCGGCGGCCGCGCAGGCCGCCCGCCCGATCGCGGTGCTCGCCGACCTGGCCGGGCCCAAGATCCGCCTTGGCGACCTCGCCGGCGGCCAGCTCCGGCTCCAGCCAGGGCGACCGTTCACGCTCCGGAGCCGGGCCGGCGGACCAATCGGCGATGCCACCGGGGTGCACGTGTCGTACCGGCGGCTGGCCGCGGACGTCCAGCCCGGGGACCGCATCCTCCTGGCAGACGGCGCCGTTGAGCTCCGCGTCACCGCCGTCGACTCCGACGTGGCGACGGAGATCATCCGCGGCGGGTTGATCCGGAGCCGGGCCGGCGTGGCGATCCCGGCCGATCGGCTGTCCGCGCCGGCGCTCACCGCCAAGGACCGTGCCGACGTTCCGCGTGTGCTGGCAATGGGCGCCGACTACGTCGCCCAGTCCTTCGTCCGCGGACCGGCCGACGTCGTGGCACTGCGGGAGCGGCTCGGTCCGGGCGGCCCCCCGATCGTGGCCAAGATCGAGACCCGCCCCGCCGTCGAGTCGTTCGACGCGATCCTCGACGTCGTGGACGCGGTGATGATCGCCCGCGGCGACCTCGGGGTGGAGCTGCCGTACGAGGCGGTGCCGCTGGTCCAGAAGCAGCTCGTCCGCCGGGCGCTCGACCGCGGCGTGCCGTCGATCGTCGCGACCCAGATGCTCGAGTCGATGATCGCCTCACCGCGGCCCACGCGGGCCGAGGCCAGCGACGTTGCGAACGCGGTGTTCGACGGCGCCGACGCGATCATGCTCAGCGGTGAGACGGCGATCGGCGCCTTCCCGGTGCTGGCCGCCGAGGCGGCCGTCCGGATCGTCCGGCTGTGCGAGGAACGGGGGGCTTCGCTCCTGCCGGCCGGAGCGCCCCCGCCGGTCGGGACCGATGCCGGTGCGCTCGCCTACGCGGCCGTCGCGCTCGCATCCGCCGATCCCGCGATCGAGGGGATCGCCTGCTACACCCGCACCGGCCGGACGGCCCGGATGCTGTCCGCGTTGCGGCCGGGGGTGCCCGTGTTCGCGTTCTCGCCGGACGCGGGCATCGTCCGACGGCTGTCCATGGTCCATGGCGTGGTCGCCCGGACGTGCATTCCACCCGGAGACGTGGCCAGCCGCCTCGGCCTGATGGCGTGGCTGCTGGGCGAGGCCCGGCTGGCGGCCGCGGGCGCGGCGGTCGTGCTGGTGGCCTCCACCGCGGAGCCGGGGAGCGGGCCCAACCTGCTCGAGGTGCACCGCGTCCCCGGCTGAGCGCGCCTTGCCGGGGATGATGACCGGGACCGCGCCGCACCGTACGCTCTCAGGGGAGCATCCACGTCGGAGGAGATGCCATGGCCCCGTTGTCTCGGCACGCAGGACGCCTCGGTCGCGTGCCGGCCCCGTCGGCTCGTCGCCTCGTGCTGCTCGTGGCGTTCCTGACCGTCGCCGCCCTGATCCTCCGACCGGACCTGATCGTCGTTGTGCTCCTCGGCGGCATCCTCCTGGCTGGGCTGGTGGCCGCCCTCAGCCGGCTGACGGCCTACCTGGACTGGGTCGCGCGCCGCATGCCGGCCACCGCGGGCCGAGTCGAGCGGGTCGTGCGCTGGACCGGCTGGCTCATCGTCGGGCTTGCCGCGCTTCCCCTGTGGGTCGCGGTCGCGCTGGTCGGGAGCCTGACGGCGGCCGAGCGTGTCGAAGGGCGGCGGGAGGCGGAGCTCTACCGGACGGCCGTCGGCGGACCGGGCGGCCGAGACCCGGGCGAACGTCGTTGACGACGCCGCAGCCGCTTCGGCTGGGGATCGAACCGGGCTACGACGGCGGGATGGTCGGCGCCTGGCTGCTCGACCTGCCGGGTGCGTTCGGCTGGGCGCGCAACCGGGAGGCCGCCATCTCGCAGTCAGCATCCGTCGCGGGCTGGTGGCGCGACTGGCTGGAGCAGCACGACGAGACCTGGTCGCTGGGTGCGCTCGGTCCGACGGAGGTCACCGAGGACGTGGCGGCCACCGTCCTCGACGACGGCTACGAGCGCAACGCGACATTCGCACGCGACCGCCGGCCGGTCACCGGCGACGAGCTCGAGGCTGCGTTGCGCCGGCTCGGCTACGCCCGGCAGGACCTGCTGACCACGATCGCGCAGCTCGGGGGCATCGAGCGCGACGACGGCGAGCGCTCGGGTGAGGAGGTCCTCCGCCACCTCGCGGCCGCCGAGATCTGGCTGGGCAGCCGGCTGGATGCCGGAGCCCGGTACCCCGGCCGCACGGACGAGCCGGACGCGGGCGCCCACCTCGCGGCGACCAGGGCCTGGGCCGTGGACAACCTGCGGCGGCTGTGGGCCGCGTCCGAGGCCGGCGCGCTCGCCCGCGAGCGGACCGACGGCAAGGGCGAGACATGGACGCTGGCCAAGGTCGTTCGCCGCTACGTCTACCACTCGGTGGACCACCTCCGGGAGCTCCAGCGGCGGATCGCCCGTGCCGATGGATGGGTCGATCGCCTGCGGCTCGACACCGGTCGGCTCAGGGACGTGGGCCCGCTCGTGCGGCTGCTCCGCTCCGTGGGCTGGGATCGCCGGACGCTCGATCGGCAGCGACTCCAGCGGGCGCTCGACGGGTCGCAGGCGATGGTCGGGCTGTGGGACCGCACCGAGCTCGTGGCGTTCGCCCGAGAGATCGGCGACGGCGAGTTCAACGCGCTCATCTCGATGGTCGTCGTCGACCCCCGGTGGCAGGGCCTGGGACTTGCCACCCGGCTGATCGAGGTGCTGATGGGCGATCGGGCCGGTGTCCGCTTCATGCTCAACTCGGCGGCCGGGCTTGACGAGTTCTACGCGCGCTTCGGGTTCGAGCGCGACGCCAGCGCCATGGTCCGGCGAGCTGGCTGATCCCCGGAGCGACGCCGGCTGAAACGTCCGCCTCGGGCCGCCGCGCGATGGCGGCGGCGATCCTGATCAACGGCGTACGATCCGGAGTGGTATCTGACGAGGGCGCTTGGCCCTGCGCCGGTGGCCGACCAGACGAGCCAGAACGCCCGTTCTATTCGGCCCGGATCCCGTACACTTGACACGTCATGCCCCAGGACCAGCTCGTCGTTCGCGGCGCCCGCGAGCACAACCTCAAGGACGTCACCGTCGCCTTCCCCCGTGACCGCCTGGTGGTCATCACCGGCCTCTCCGGAAGTGGCAAGAGCAGCCTCGCCTTCGACACGATCTACGCCGAAGGCCAGCGCCGCTACGTCGAGAGCCTGAGCGCCTACGCTCGGCAGTTCCTCGGCCAGATGGAGAAGCCGGACGTCGACCAGATCGACGGCCTGTCGCCCGCGATCTCGATCGACCAGAAGGGCGCCTCACGCAATCCACGCTCGACCGTCGGCACCGTGACCGAGATCTACGACCACCTCCGACTCCTCTTCGCGCGGGTCGGCCAGCCGCACTGCCCGGACGGGCACGCGATCGAGCGTCAGAGCGTCCAGCAGATCGTCGATCAGGTGCTCGCGCTGCCGGAGGGCACACGCCTCCTCGTCCTCGGTCCGCTGATCAAGGACCGCAAGACCGAGGGCGACCGGGTCTTCGAGGCCGCCGCCAAGCAGGGCTTCGTCCGCGTCCGCGTCGACGGGGAGATGTACGACCTGACCGAGGCGCCGACCCTCGACAAGTACAAGCGGCACACGATCGAGGTCGTCGTCGACCGCTTCGTCGTCCGGCACGCCGAGGCGCCCGAAGGGGCGGAGCGTGGACCCGACGGCCGGCCGATCGATGCCCTGACCAGCGAGCCGCTGCCGGATCCCGATGCCGCCCGCCTGGCGGACTCCGTCGAGACGGCGCTGCGGCTGGGCGAAGGCGTGGTCGTCATCGCGCCTGCCCCGCGCGACGACGAGGCGCCCCCGTTCGAGGAGCGCCGCTACAGCGAGCGCTACACCTGCCCGTACGACGGGTTCACGATGGAGGAGCTGGAGCCGCGGAGCTTCTCATTCAACTCGCCGCACGGGGCCTGTCCCGCCTGCGCCGGCCTCGGGACGAGGCTGGAGATCGATCCCGCCCGGGTCATCCCGGACCGCTCGAAGAGCATCGCCCAGGGCGCGCTCGTGCCGTGGGCAAAGATGGCCAACGACTCGTCGTGGCGGCTCAAGATCCTCGGCGCGATCTGCGGCGCCCACGGCTGGGACTTCTGGGCGCCGCTCCAGGACCTGCCGCCCGGGGCGATCGACTACCTGCTCTACGCGAAGAAGGACGAGAAGGTCGTCGTCCGCTACCGCCACGATCGGGGCGAGAACTCGTACACGGCGACCTTCGAGGGCATCGTTACCAACCTCGAGCGGCGCTACCGCGAGACGGACTCCGACTACGTCAAGACCGAGCTCGAGAAGTACATGGTCACCCGGCCGTGCCCCACCTGCGGCGGCCGGCGGTTGCGGCCGGAGGTGCTCGGCGTCACCGTCGACGGCCGGAACGCCTGGGAGATCTCGACGCTCTCGATCACCGACGCGCTGACCTGGGTCGCCGCGCTGCCGCGCAAGCTGACCGATCGGGATCGGACGGTCGCGCACCAGCTGCTCAAGGAGATCACCGCCCGCCTGGGCTTCCTGGTCGACGTCGGGCTCGACTACCTGACCCTCGACCGGACCTCGGTCACGCTGTCCGGCGGGGAGGCGCAGCGGATCCGGCTGGCGACGCAGATCGGGACGACGCTGATGGGCGTCCTGTACATCCTCGATGAGCCCTCGATCGGGCTCCATCAGCGCGACAACGCCAAGCTGATCGCGACGCTGACGCGGCTACGCGATCTCGGCAACACCGTCCTCGTCGTCGAGCACGACGAGGAGACGATCCGGACGGCCGACTGGGTGGTCGACATCGGGCCCGGGGCGGGGGAGCACGGCGGCGAGATCATCGCCAACGGGCCGCTCGAGGAGGTGCTGCGCGAGCCGCGCTCGATCACCGGCGCCTACCTGCGCGGCGAGCGCGCGGTGCCGATCCCGGCCAGCCGGCGGCCAGGCAATGGCAAGCGGCTCGTCGTGCGCGGCGCGCGCGAGCACAACCTGCGCGGCGTGACCCTTGACGTGCCGCTGGGCACATTCGTGGCGATCACCGGCGTGTCGGGGAGCGGCAAGTCGACCCTCGTCACGGAGGTCCTCTACCGGGCGCTGGCCCGGGAGCTCAATGGGTCGCGGGAGCCGGTCGGGGCGCACGACGCGCTCGAGGGCGCGCAGCAGGTCGACAAGATCATCGAGATCGACCAGAGCCCCATCGGCCGGACCCCGCGCTCGAACCCGGCCACGTACACCGGCCTGTTCGGGACGATTCGCGAACTGTTCGCCGGCGTGCCCGAGTCGCGCGTGCGCGGCTATTCGCCCGGCCGGTTCTCGTTCAACGTCAAGGGCGGCCGGTGCGAGAACTGCAAGGGCGACGGAATCCTCAAGATCGAGATGCAGTTCCTGCCGGACGTCTATGTCCCGTGCGAGGTCTGCAAGGGCAAGCGGTACAACCGCGAAGCGCTCGAGGTGCACTACAAGGGCAAGTCGATCGCCGACGTGCTCGAGATGACGATCGAGGAGGCGCTCGACTTTTTCGCCGCAGTGCCCTCCGTGCGAGGCAAGCTGCAGACGCTGTTCGACGTGGGGCTCGGGTACGTCCACCTGGGGCAGCCGGCCACGACACTGTCCGGCGGCGAGGCCCAGCGGGTCAAGCTCTCCACGGAGCTGTCGAGGCGCGCGACGGGCAAGACGCTCTATGTCCTCGACGAGCCGACGACCGGGCTCCACTTCGCCGACGTCGAGAAGCTCCTGCAGGTGCTCCACCGGCTGGTCGACAACGGCAACACGGTGCTCGTGATCGAGCACAACCTCGACGTCATCAAGACCGCCGACTGGATCGTCGACCTCGGGCCCGAGGGCGGCGCGCGCGGCGGCCGGATCGTGGGGGAGGGAACGCCCGAGCAGATCGCGGCGACCCGGGGATCCGCGACCGGGGAGTACCTCGCGCGGGTGCTCCGGGGCGAGCCGCTGGTGCCCTTGAGCGACGTGACGTTCGCCGACGAGGCGGGGCGGGGAAATGGCCGCTCCAACGGCCGGAACGGCAAGGCGCCGGCGGCCGTTCGCATCGCCCCCAGCCGGAAGCGGGCCGCGGCCGCTCGATAACTCGGTGCACGCCGTGCCTTCGGTGAACATCTGGCCGGCTGGCTGACTCATACTGTGCAAACGGGCGATCCATCGCCCGCTGCTCATGGGAGGCCGCCATGAAACGGACCGCATCCGCGATCACCCTCGCGCTCAGCTTGCTCGTCGTCGTTGCGGCGCCCGCGGACGCGGCCCCGGCGGACCGGAGCTGTCCGGCATCCCCGTCCGGGTTCACCGTTTTCTGGATTGATCCGGTGCCGAACGACGGGCTGGCTGATCCCGGCGAGAACGCCTGGTGGGACATGACGGTGGCCGGAATCCTCGAAGAGGGGATGACGCCCGAGCAGGCTGCTGCGGCCTTCGGGTTCGGGAGCGTCGAGGCCCTGTACGAGTTCGTCCAGGAGGCACTCCGCGGCCTCGACAAGAACGATGACCTCGCGTTCTGCGCCAAGCCGTTCCCGGCACATCAGAATGGCAAGCTCGCATTCTTTTTCAACGCGGTGGACAACAACGCACGCGTTCCCTGACGAGGTCGGTTCACCGGCCGGGCGAGTCGCCGCGCCGCAGCGCCGCTCCAAGGCTGGCGAACCGGCAAGGCGGGGTACGATCCCCGTGATGCCCGAGATCGACTACGCCTTCCTGGCCGACGCCGCCCAGACCGCCCCGGGCCAGAAGTTCCACGTCATCGGCGGGGGCGTCAGCCGGATCGGCGGCCGATCGTTTCCCCTGCGCCATCCACACGTGGCGCTGGTCGTGGGACTCCGGGTCACGTCACCGGAGACGGAGCGCCCGCACGAGATCCGGTTCGTGCTGCTCGACCCGGACGGCCGCGAGGTGGCCGGTGCGACGGGAAATCTCGTCGCTCACGGCCAGCCGGATGCGCGCGACACCACGCTGACCTTCTCGATCGACCTGTGGAACCTGACGTTCCCCGGGCCCGGGGACTACTCCTTCCGGCTCCTGGTCAACGGCTCCGAGCGCAAGCGGCTGCCCCTGCTGGTGGCGACCATGCCCGAGCGCGAGGAGGAGCGTCCGGCCACCGAGCGGCGGTTCGATGCCTGACGCGTCGTTCCGTGGCCGGCGCGGGCCTGCCCGGCACGAGCGCCCCGCGATCGACGACGCGGCCCTGGCCGCCGCCCGCCATGCCGACCGCCTCCTGGCCGCCGCACGGGAGCGGGGCCAGACCCGCTGGGAGGCCTATCTCGCGCCGATGCCGGATCGGCTGCGAGACGACGAGCTGTTCGCGCTGCGCGCGACGGCTGCGCGTGCGAGAGCGGCCTACGGGCCGAAGGATTCCGTTCGCGACGTCCTGCCTGGGGAGCTGACGGAGCCATTCCTCGACGCCATCGACCGGCTCGTGCGCGAGCTCAACCGCCGGGAAGCGGCCGGTCAGCTCTAGCCGGACGGCAGTTCGGGCGACGGTTCCGGCGGCCAGGGCCCGGGGAACGGCTCCGCCGCGCGGCGCGCGGCCCACTCGTCGCGCAGGATCGACATCGCGATGACGTCCACGAAGCGACCGTCGCGATAGGCCCCGTGCCGCGCAACGCCTTCGTGACTGAAGCCGGCCTTCCGATACGACGCCACGGCGCGCTCGTTGAAGTCGTAGACGTCCAGCCACAGCCGCTCGAGCCGCAGCCGTCCGAAGCCGAAGTCGAGCAGGGATTCGAGGGCGTCCGTCCCGAGTCCCTGACCGCGGTCCGCCGGCTCGCCGAGCGTGATGCCGATCCCGGCACTGCCGTTGGTGAGATCCACCTCGAACAGACCGATCGTCCCGATCGGCGAACCGTCGTCCAGCCGGCAGACCAGGAAGAACCAGGCGGTCGACCCCTGCCGCTCGAGCATGCCCTCGTACCAGCGCTCCTCGAGCGCCTGGCCCATCGGGGCGCGGACGCCGAGGTAGCGAGTCGTGTCAACGTCGTTGAACCAGCGAACGATGGCCGGCAGGTCGTCGCGCTCCGCTGGCCGGAGGAACGTGCGACGCCCGTGGACGACGGGTTCCGGTCGGTGGGACACGAGCCCACTGTACGCGACGGCCGGGTCGCATCGGGTCCGGCCGCACCGGGTCTGTCACCGTGATGAATCCCCCCTCCCACGACGTTGATGCCGAATTCACCACGTTCGTGCCACCTTGAGATGTCGTCCGCAAGACGGACGAGCAGGAGGTGTTCGATGGCCGACATGGTCAGGAAGTGCACCCAGTGCGGAGCCGTCGACCGCAGGTTCTCGTGGAAATCGATTGCGGATGCTTCCGGGGACGCGGAGTACGAGCGCCCGTGGACGTGCAGCTCGTGCGCCTGGACGGAATTCGAGCTCGTGTCCGACGAGGGCGGCGGAGCCGCACCTTCGCAGGGATGACCGAGGTCGCCCCCGGTACCTGACGGGACGCCCGAAAGGGGACCGCTCACCGCGACGCGACGCCGAGGGTCTGCGAGTCCGGCGGGGCCTCCATGCGCCCCGGGTCGTCGAGTCCCAGTTCCTGCGCGGAGAACGCCTCGAGCAGAAAGCGCGACGGCGCAGCTGGGTCGTACAGGAGCGTCAGCGAGCGGCGGGCGCGGGTCCATGCGACGTAGGCCAGGCGGCGCTCCTCCTCGAGCGCGCGGAGCGGGTCGTCCGCGGACTCAACGGCCCGGCGGCTGGGGAATCGCCCGACCTCGAGGCCAATGACGGCCACGTGGTCCCACTCCAGCCCCTTCGTGCCGTGGGCGGTGGCGAGGGTGAGCGTCGCGTCGTCGCGACGGAGCTCGGCCAGCCGCTGACGGCTGTGGTTGATCGCCTCGATCAGGCCGTCCAGGTCGCGATGAGCGGCCGCCCAGCCCAGGAGTGCGGATGAGAGGTCCGCCCCCGTGGGATCGCCCCGGGCGTCTGGCCCGCTGAGCGGCAGCCTGCCGCGAACCCGCGCCACTCTCGCGAGGAGGGGCAGCCCGGCGTCCGTGCCGGCCACGGCGTCGAGGAGCGGCCCGAGCGCGGGCGATTCGACCAGCAGCTCAACGCCCGGTGCCCGGAACGGCAGGCCGAGCTCGAGCGCCGCCACGATCGCGGCCCGCAGCTCCCCGTTCGTTCGCGCGAGGATGGCACGGGTCGAACCGTCGCCCGGCCAGCACTCCATCACCCGCCGGATCCTGATCGTCTCGTCACGGCCGTCCGGCGCAAGGACCAGTCGTCCCGCAGCGCCCGGCCCGGGGACGATCCGCTTCACGAACCGCTCCCGGTTGTGCTCGATGAGGCGCACGGCCCGATCGATGACCGGCGCCGGGCACCGGTAGTTCGTGACAAGATCTACCCGTCGCAGCCCGGGCAGCGCGCCGGCGAGCCCCAGCACCCGCCGCACGTCCGCCAG
>JACDAV010000013.1 GCA_013695255.1 Chloroflexota bacterium | reverse complement strand
ACGGGCGCCAAGGTGCCACGCGCGGGCTCCGCCGCGCCGCCCCTCAGCCCCGGCGACGCGGGTTGGGCCGGCGCCCCTTCGGCGCGTCCGGGCGACCGCCTGCCACCGCGGCGGCCGGGATCGCGGGCAGCTCCGTCTGGTCCCGAAGCCCGGAACGGATGATCCGCTCCAGCTCCGTCACGATCGCCGGATCGGTCTCGACCGGGCGGTAGGCGGCGAGCCGCCGGTCGACCTCGGCGACGGCGCGAGCATGGGTGTCGAGCCCGCCGCGCTTGAGCCAGTTCTCGCGGTTGTCGCGGTCGATCACGTCGCCCGGCAGGTACAGCTCATCCGGCCAGTGCCGGAGCGTGTGCGGGGCCATGATCAGGTGCTGGTCAGCCCTCAGCTGGTCGAGCAGGTCGGCCGTCGGCAGGTCGTCCACCGGGCGGACCTCGCGCACGAACTGGATGGCCTGTGCGCACATCTCGTCGTCGAACACGAGCTTCGGCAGGCTGAACACGAGCAGGAAGTCCAGCATCCCCGGGCCGGACACCGAGTTGACCCCCGCCAGCGCCGCGATCAGCGCGCTGCCGAACGTCTCCGCGCCCGCCTGGGCGTCCAGCACCTTGCCGTCCGACAGGGCCATGTACGCCTGGCATGGCAGGCCGAGCGACTTGGCGACGGCCACGTACGCGGCGTCGAGCCGGAGCGCCTCGATCGCGGCCATGGGCGCGCTGGCGAGCTTCATGTGGAACGTTGCCGGGGCCCCGCCGAACAGGACCGGAGCGCCCGGTCGCACGATCTGGGCCATGGCGATCCCGGCCAGCACGTCGGCCGTGTGGAAGACCGTCGCCCCGACCACCGTCACCGGGGCGATCAGCCCCATCAGGGTGACCGGCACGATCTCGACCGGGATGCCCGCCTCGACGCAGTCGATCAGGTTCTGGCACGAGTCCTCGCTGTACCGGAAGTTGCCGGTGGCGGTGAT
The DNA here is from genome assembly GCA_013695255.1 of Chloroflexota bacterium. Classification (GTDB taxonomy): domain Bacteria; phylum Chloroflexota; class Limnocylindria; order Limnocylindrales; family CSP1-4; genus JACDAV01. Next base: position 1,249 of record JACDAV010000013.1, on the reverse strand, counting down.
CGTGAAGATCGACATCGGGCGGGCGACGAGGTCCGCCCGGTCGCGGCGGAAGAGCTGGAGCATCTCGACCATGCGCGGCACGCCGTGCTCGGTGAAGGCGCCGGAGACGATCGGCTTGCGGGTGTTGGTCAGACACAGGCGGAGGCGCCATGCGTCGGACACCTGCGCCTCGATGTCCTCGTTCGTCGAGAACGCGGTCGCGAGGTAGGGAAAGCTGGTCAGCCCATCGGCCAGGCGGACGTACTCCACGAAGTCGGCGGTGCCTGCCAGCCGCGTCTCGCCGGTCCTGTGGTCGAGCACCTTGAGCCCGCTCGAGCCCGGGACGAAGTGGACCCGGTCGCCGCCGATGTCCGCTGTCGCCTGCCCGTCGCGGTCGTACAGCATGAACGAGGCGGGCGCCGTCTCGATCGCCCGCTCCACGATCTGCCGGGGGAACCGCACCCGGCCGTCGGCGGCCTGCGGCAGCCCGTGATCGACGAGCCGCTGCCGCATCGCCGGTCCCCGGATCTCCATCCCGACCTGGGCCAGGATCCGCTTGGCCTCGTCGACGATCCGCTCAGCGAGCCGGTCGTCCAGCACCTTCAGTCCCGGGCGCAACTCGTCTCATCTCCTGCTGCCGATCGTGACGGCCGATGCGTTCGGCTGCGTCATGCCGTCGCCGGGCCCGTCCCTGCCCGTTCGCGGCCCTGTCCGACGCGGGTCCGCAGACCGGGTTGCGTCCGCAGACCGGTTTGCGATCCCCGCCCGGAGCCACGGGTACGGCCCATCGTCGAGGAATTGTCACGGATCCTGCTCGCGGCCACCGCAGTCTCGGCCCGGCGCCCGGGCGCGGTGCCCCCGGTCCCGCAATGTGACCGGTTCCCCGCATCCGGCGGTCCGCCCTAGAATCGCGGCTCAGCCACAGCGAGGAGCCCGATGCAGCAGCACGCCATCACCATGCTCGGCACCGGCCTGATCGGCGACTTCTACACGATGACGCTCCACGGCCAGCGGGGCCGGGACAGCGTCCGGGTCGTCTATTCGCGCAGCGACGAGCGCGGACGGGCGTTCCGCGAGCGGTGGGCCATCCCGGAGTCGACGACCGACATGCGAGCCGCGGTCGAGCACGCTGACACCGACGTCGTGGTGGTCGGGCTGCCCAACTTCCTGCACGAGGAGGCTGTCTCCATGGCGGCCGCCGCAGGCAAGCCCGTGCTGTGCACGAAGCCGCTGGGCCGAACGGCCGAGGAGGCGCGCCGGATCCTCGATA
>JACDAV010000007.1 GCA_013695255.1 Chloroflexota bacterium | reverse complement strand
TGGGACGTCGTGGACCTGCGCCGGCTGCGCTGCGGCGATCCGGCCGGTGACGCGCTGGCAGCTGCCTTCGGCCGGCGCGAGATCGCCGAGGGCTGGACGCTCAACGTCGAGCGCGAGGACGTGTGTCCGGTCGTCACGCTGCCCGAGGGAGCGGACCTCGATGGGTACCTGGCGACGCTCGACAAGAAGGCGCGGCACGAGATCCGGCGCAAGGTCCGCCGCGCCGCCTCGGCCGGTGAGATCGCGCTCGAGGACTCGGCCGATCCGGTCGCCGACCTGGAGGCATTCATCGAGCTGCACCAGCGGCGCTGGGGCGACGACGGCCTGTTCAAGCCCGGGCCCGGCGGTGACGCCGGCCGGGTCTTCTTCCGCCGGCTGTTCGAGCTCCTCGGCGTCGACGGCGGGGTCGGGCTGGCCTTCCTGCGCGTCGGCGACCGGCGCGTCGCCGCGGGCATCCATCTCGAGGTCGAGGACGGGTTCCTCTACTACAACGCGGGGGTCGATCCGGACGCCCGGGAGCTGTCACCGGGCGTCGTGATGGTGGCGATGTACGTCGAGCGCGCGCTGACCGCCGGCAAGCGGCGCCTGGACTTCCTGCGTGGCCATGAGTCGTACAAGTACGAGTGGGGCGCGGTCGACGAACCCATCCAGCGGTTGCTCGTCCGACGGAGGGACGGCTGACATGGGTGCACCGAAGGCGGGCAATGGCTGCCTCGCGCCGGTGGAGCGCCTGCCGCTCCCCGGCGGCTCCCGCGTGCGGGTCGTCGAGGTCCTCGCCACCGGCACGAACGGCGGCGCACAGGAGCATCTCTTCAACCTGGTGACGCGGATCGACCGGGCGCGCTACGACGTCTCGGTCGTCGCGCTATCGCCTGGCAGCGCGGTCCGGAAGCTGCAGCGTGCCGGCGTCCATGTCCTGGTCATCGACGAGCCGGACGACGCCGTCGCCGTCGGCGCCCTCTCTGCCCACCTCGCGGAAGTCCGGCCGGACGTCATCCACAACCACATGTACCGGGCGGAGACCGTCGGGACGCGCGCGGCGATGGCGCTCGGCGGCATCGGCCACCGTCGGCCGTACGTCGTGGGCACGGTCCACTCGTCCCGCTTCCGATCGCGCGATGACCGGGACGAGCTGCGACGGCTGACGCCGGAGATGGATCGGCTCATCGCGGTCTCCGATGCGATCGTCCGCAAGATCCACGCCGAGGGCCGTGCGACGGTCCCGGTCGAGCTCATCTACAACGGCGTGGACCTCGATCGCTACGACCACCAGGAGCCGTGCTGCACCCTCCGCGACGAGTACGGCATGGAACCGGGTGCCGTGCTGGTCGGCGTGGTCGCCCGGCTCGAGCCGGAGAAGGGCCACCCCACCCTGCTGGAGGCCTGGCCGCTGGTGCTGCGGCAGGTGCCGAACGCGCATCTCGTGATCGTCGGCGAGGGCTCCCGCCGGGAGGCGCTCGAGGCGCAGGCAAGGGAGCTCCGGATCGCGCACCGGGTCGTGTTCACCGGCCGTCGTGACGACGTGCCGGCGGTCACCGCGGCGCTGGACTGCGCGGTGCTCCCGTCCTACCGGGAGGCGCAGGGACTGACCATCCTCGAGGCGATGGCGCTCTCCCGACCGGTCGTCGCGAGCAACGTCGGCGGCATCCCGGAGATGATCGAGGACGGCGTCACGGGACTGCTCGTGTCCCCGCACGATGCGGCCGCGCTCGGCGCGGCGATCGGGCGCGTGCTGCTCGACCACCCGCTGGCGGACATGATCGGACGGGCGGGCCACGACATGGTCCACGACCGGTTCTGCATCGAGCTGATGGCGCGCGCGATCGAGGCGATCTACGACGAGGGCGCCAGGGCCGTGCGGCTGTCCGAGGTCGCCGCGGGCTAGCCGTCGCACCACGGGGCCGGGTGCGTGCGTGCCCCGGGCGCGTAGCATCGATGGTCATGATCCACCCCGGTGGCCCGGCATGACCCTTGGCGCCCTGTGGGCGTTCCTCGCGGTCGCCCTGCCCGTCCTGGCGGCTCTGCTGGCCAACCTGCCGAGCGTGGACCTCGCGTACCACCTGCGCGCCGGCGCCCTGTTCCTCGACACGGGGCGTGTGCCGGCGGTGGACACGTTCACGTTCACGGCGGCGGGCCAGCCGTGGCTCAACCAGCAGTGGGGCGCCCAGGCGCTGCTCGCGGCGACGTACCGGATCGGTGGCTGGACGGGGCTCGTCGTGCTCCGGGCGGTGCTGACCGGGCTGTTCGCGGGACTCGTCTTCGTGGCCTGCCGGCGCCAGGGCATCGACCGCCGCCGGGCGGCATGGCTGACGCTCGCCGCATTCTCGCTGGCGGCCGTCGCGATGGGACTTCGCCCGCAGCTGCTCGGGGTCGTGCTGTTCGCGGTTGTGCTCCTGCTCGTCGTGGAGCGGCGCCGGCACCCCCGGTTGCTGTGGCTCGTACCGCTGCTGGCGATCGCCTGGGCCAACCTGCACGGCAGCTTCTTCCTGGCCCCGGCCGTGCTGGGCCTCGCCTGGCTCGCGGACGTGCACGACCGGCATCCCCGCGCCCGGCTGACGCTCGTCGCCGCGGTCGCTGCGGCGGCCGCCACCCTGGTCAACCCGTGGGGACCGTCCATCTGGCTCTATGCGGCGGGCCTGACGACGAACGCGCAACTGGCCGGCCGGTTGACGGAGTGGCAGCCGACCTCCCTCCGCTCCGTGCCCGGCATCGCCTTCTTCGCGTCGGCCATGCTCCTGGCGGCCTGGCTCGCCAGGCGCCCCCGCCGGACGCCCTGGCCGGTGCTCCTCTGGTTCGCGGCCTTCTTCGCGATCGGGCTGTGGGCCGTGCGCGGGCTGGCCTGGTGGCCCGCTGCAGCGGCGGTCGGGTTCGCGGGGCTGGCCGGGAGCGGGTACCTGGGGGCGGGCGGTGCGCACGTCACGGGGGACCAGGCCGGCAGGCGCGACATGCCGCGAGCGCTCAACGCCCTCCTGGCGGCGGCGCTCGTCCTCGCCGGGACCGCGCTTCTGCCGGTCTGGCGGCCAACGGATCGAGCGCTCGCGGCACCCGCCGGCGTGGTGGGCAACGCGCCGCCGGGCATCACCGCGGCGATCCGGGAGCTGGCGCGTCCCGGCGATCGGCTGTACGGCCCGCAACCGTGGGGCTCTTGGTTCGAGCTCGCAATCCCGACGGTCAGCGTGTTCGCGGACTCGCGCTTCGAGCTGTTCCCACCAGGCGTCTGGCTCGACCACGAGGCGATCGCCGTCGGTCGGTCCGGCTGGACCGACGTGCTGGATCGATGGGCGGTCACGATCGTCGTCGCGACGGACGAGGCACCCGGCGGGCTCGTGGAGCGGTTGCGCGGGAACGACGGCTGGCGGGAGGTGCACGCGGACGGGGACGGCCGCGTGTTCGTCCGGTCGGATCGCGGGTGACCGCCCGTCCGCTACCGTACCCGTGAAGGAAGGAGGCGACCCCGTGCCCGACGCTGAGGACGAGACCCCGGATCAGCCGCTCAACCGGGAGGAGCGCCGGGCCAGGCGGTTCGGCCGGGCGAATCACGGCGACCCGCACACGGTCCCCGAGCGCAAGAATAACCCGGCCTTCGGGACGGGCGACGACGCGAGCGCCTATGCCGGCCGGCCCGATCAGGACGTCGTGGAGTTGGCAGGCGCCGGAACCGGCGGCGTGACAGAGTCCGACGAGCGGGTCCCCGAGCACGAGGGCCAGCACCGGGGCAACCAGCCCAACAGCTGAGGCGGCGCGGTGCGGCACCGCTCGGAGCCTCAGAAGCGTCAGGATCGGCGGGCGGGCGGGATCGGCGCGAACGATCGGAACGGACCGCGGCCAAGCAGCACGAACGGGCCGGCCAGGACGACGAGGGCCAGCGGGGTGACACCAACGAACCCGCCGATGGGCCACATG
>JACDAV010000402.1 GCA_013695255.1 Chloroflexota bacterium | reverse complement strand
CCGCCGATGCGCGAGCCAGCTCGATGACGGCCCGCATCCAGAGCGCAGAGGCGTGGAGGAAGTGCGGAGAACCGGCCTCGCACGCCGCGATGAATGCCTCTGCGCCGGCCAGGGCTTCGTCCCATCGGCCCGCGTCCCAGTCGAGCCAGAAGAGCTGGCCCTCGATGAACCGCTTGACGGTCAGGTTTCCGAGGCGTTCGGCAACCCGGAGACCCTCCCGCCAGAGCTCCGTCGCCCGGGCCGTGTCACCGTCCTCGGACGTGACGGCCGCCAGATTGTTGTAGGCACGCGCCGCAACGACGTTGTTCGTGGCGACGGCGAGCTCCATCGCCCGCTCCAGATCCGCCACGCCGCCGGCCAGGTCACCGAGGCCGTGGCGAGCGAGGCCGATGTCGATGAGCGCGTGGGGGAGGAGCTCGTCGAGACCGAGCGTCTCCGCCATGCGAAGGGCCTCTCGACCCAGGTCCAGGCCATCGGCGAAGCGCCCCTGGAGCGCCGCCGTTCGAGCGGCTGCCGCGAGGACGCGCGCGCCAGCCGCCGATGCCCCGCGATCCCTGACGAGCTCCTGCGCTCGCGCCAGGTGCTCGTCGGCCCGTGCGGTTTCGCCCGCGAACCACCACGCCTCGGCAAGAAGTGCCGCGGCTTCGGCGGCCGTCTCCGGGTCGCCGGCCTCCAGCAGCGCGTCCCCCGCCTGCTCCAGCACCTCGTACCGGCGCTCGTCGGCCGCGCGGTGCAGGGCCGACCCAAGCCGGAACAGGACCGCCGGCCGGCTCGCCGCGTCCACCCCGATCGCCAGCGCCTCGTCGTAGAGGCGGGCCGCTCGCTCGAACGCGTTCAGGGCGAAGGCCCGATCGCCGGCCATCTGGAGTGCCCGAGCCGCGGACCCGGCGACCCACCCCGGTTGGCTGCCGGCGGCGCGCGACAGCTCCAGGACGGACAGGTAGTGATGCGCCAGCAGGTCCGCGTGGTCGTCCGGCCGGCCCAGCGATTCGATCCACTCGGCGGCCCGCCGGTGACGTTCCGCTCGCGCTGTCCGCGGGATCGCGCCGTACGCGACATCACGCACGAGCACGTGTCGGAAGGCGTACTCGCTCTCGCCGGCGACGGAGCTCCGCCGCTCGCGGCGCACAAGCTCGCGGCGCTCCAGAGCGTGAAGACGCTCCTCGACCTCGAACCGGTCACGGCCCGCAATGGTAGCGAGCGCCCCAGACCAGAAGACCTTGCCGACCACCGCGGCATCCTGGAGAAGCGTCTTGTCGCCCGGATCGAGCGAGTCGAGCCTGGCCGCGATGATCCCCTGGACAGAGCCCGGAAGCTCCAGCTGATCGTGGCCCCGCTCGGCGACCATCCGGGCGAATTCCTCCGCGTACAGCGGGTTGCCGCCGGCGCGCTCCAGGAGCATCGCCTGGACCTCGGCCGGGAGGACGGAGCGCTCGAGCAGCGCGTGGACGAGCCGCGCCGTGTCCTCGTCCGACAGCGGCGCCAGCGAGACCGTCGCCGCGTTCGCCTTGCCGCCGCTCCATGCCGGCCGGCGCGCGAGGAGCTCCGGCCGTGCGGTCCCGACGACCAGCACCGGCACGTCGGTCAGCCAGTCGACGAGCTGGTCGACAAAGTCGAGCAGGCCGTCGTCCGCCCAGTGGAGGTCCTCGAACACGAGCACCGCCGGCCGCTGCTCGGCGAGCGCCTCGAAGAACCGTCGCCAGGCCGCGAACGCCTCGCCCCGGCGGTCGCCGCCGCCTTCGTCCGTACCAAGGCCGGCGAGCGGGCGCAGGTGTGTCTCCACCCAGCGCGCCTCGGCGGCGTCGGTGACGAGCCGTCCGACGGCCTCGCCGAGCTTCGCGGCCGCCTCCTCCGGGGCGTCCGTCTCGAGGATGCCGGCCTGCGCCTTGACCATCTCGCCGAGGGCCCAGTAGCTCACGCCCTCGCCGTACGGGAGCGAGCGCCCCTGGCGCCAGGTGATGAGCTGGTCGCCTCGCTCGATGGTCCCGAACAGCTCCGCGAGCAGCCGGCTCTTACCGATCCCGGGCACGCCGACGATCGTCACCAGCTGTGGCGCCCGCTCGTCGATCGCCCGGCCAAGCGCTGACACGAGGACCTCGACCTCGCGCTCCCGACCGACCAGCGCCGCCCCGGACGCTCGCGCCAGGTCCACGCCGAATCGCGATCGCGCCTGGACTGCCCGCCAGACGCGGAGCGGTTCCGCCTTTCCCTTCGCGACGACCGGGTCCGCCGGCTCGTACTGGATCACCCGCTCCGTGGCGCGCCAGGTCGCCTCGCCGACCAAAACCCCGTCGACCGGAGCGGCCGACTGGAGGCGGGACGTCGTGTTCACCACGTCCCCGGACGCCATGCCCTCGCCCTCCGCGGGCCGGGCGCCGAGCGAGACGAGTGCCTCGCCGGTGTTGACCGCGATGCGGACGTGCAGGTCCGTCTCGCCGGTCACCCAGTCCCGGATGGCAAGCGCGGCACGGACCGCCCGCTCCGGGTCGTCCTCGTGGGCGACGGGCGCGCCGAACAGCGCCATCACGGCGTCACCGATGAACTTTTCGACCGTTCCCCCGAAGCGCTCGAGCTCCGT
>JACDAV010000333.1 GCA_013695255.1 Chloroflexota bacterium | reverse complement strand
CCACGGCACCCGCTCACCAGGTGCCAGCGGCGGGTCGACGCCCCGACCATCGCAGCCGGATCGTCGCCGATCGTCCCTCGCCCCCAGGCGCGGACGCTTGATGTGGTCAGGTCGCGATCGCGGCCTGGGCGGCAACGGCCGCCGGAAGAAGCACGAGAATGAGCAGTGCGGCCAGCCCAACCATCGCGAGGCTGCGAGCCACGGTGAGGGCGAGCGATCGCAGGTGCGTCTGCATGCCGGTGAGACGCCGGCAGGGCCCAACTTGTTTCAGGTCTGAAGGCGGTTTTTCGGCGGTTTTTTCGGGGGTCCCGGGGGAGGGTCGACACCGAACCGGCGCGGCACCAAGCATAGAACGAATGTTCTATAGTCGTCAGTCCAGACCGCCCCCCGCCCGAGTCGGTGTCTTCGTGGCCAGCCTCCCGTATGCCGAGCTCCACCTCCATACCAACTTCTCGTTCCTCGATGGTGCGTCGACGCCGGACGAGCTGGTCGAGCGGGCCGCGGAGCTGGGGTTGCACGGGTTGGCCGTGACGGACCACCGCGGCCTCTACGGCGCCGTCCGGTTCGTGGCGGCCGTCCAGGCAGCCGGGCTTCATCCGGTCGTGGGGATCGAGATCGAGCTCCTCGATCCGGTCGTTCCCGATCCAGCCGGCGTGGTGGTCGCATCAGGCCGGCGGCGCAGGGCGCACCGTGCGCCGGATCCAGCGAAGGGCGCGGGAGGCGTTACTGGCCTCATCACTGGCCCCGTGACGGAGGGTCGACCGGCTTGGCCACGTGCCCCGCGGCTCCGGCTGCCCGGGCACCGCGACCCCGTCAAGGAGGACCTGCGCGGGGTCGGCGAGCGCAACCGCGGTCCCCACCTCGTCCTGCTGGCACGCGACACGATCGGCTACCGGAGCCTGTGCCGGCTGGTCTCCCGGGCGAACCTGGCGGGCACCAAGGGGATGCCGCGCTTCAGCCAGGCGCTCCTCGCGGACCACACCGAGGGCCTCGTCGCGCTCTCCGGATGCCGGGATGGCGAGATCGCCCGGCGGCTCCGCGTCGGCGATCGGGAGGGCGCTCGGGCCGTGGCGGAGCGGCTCGCCTCGCGTTTCCGGACGCCCGGCGACGGGATCGCCGCGGCGGGGCTCGTTCTCGAGCTCCAGCACCACCTGCTCGCCGAGGACGACTGGCTCGTGGCCGAGACGGCGGCGCTCGGGCGGGAGCTGGGACTGCCGGTCGTCGTGAGCAACGACGTCCACTACGCCCGCCCCGAGGGTCGCGAGCTGCACGACGTCCTGACCGGCATCCGCCACGGACGGACGCTCGGCGAGCTCGGCGACGTGCGACGATCGGACGCGGAGTCCTACCTGAAGTCGGGCGACGAGCTGGCCGCCATGCCGCCGTCGGAGGACCCCGCGGTCGCGGCCGCGTGGCGGGACGGGATCGCCAACGCGGTCGAGCTCGCCGGGTCCTGCTCGATTGACCTCGGCTTCGAGCAGTACCGCTTTCCCGGCTTCACCGTGCCGGACGGTGAGACGCCGTTCAGCTATCTCGTCGAGCTCTGCCAGACGGGCGCCCGGCGACGCTATCACCCGCTGACCCCGGCCGTCGTCCGGCAACTCGCCCACGAGCTCGACGTCGTCGAGCGGACCGGCCTGGCCGAGTTCTTCCTGATCTGCTGGGACCTGATGCGGTTCGCGAAGTCGCGCGGCATCCCGGCCCAGGGTCGCGGCAGTGCGGCGGACTCGATCGTGGCCTACGTGCTGGGCATCACCCGGGTCGACCCGATCCGCCACAACCTGCTCTTCGAGCGCTTCATCAACGAGGGCCGGACCGCGTACCCGGACGTCGATATCGACTTCAGCTCCGAGCGCCGGGAGGAGGTCATCCAGTACGTCTACGAGCGCTACGGCGAGGAGCACACCGGGATGGTCTGCAACCTCGTCACGTACCGGGCGCGCTCGGCGGTGCGCGAGGTGGGCTATGCACTCGGGTTTCCCCGGCCCCTCGTCGACCGGGTCGCGAAGGCGCTCGAGACGTACGACTCGGTGATGGTCCGCCGTGACCTCGAGGCGGACGGCGGGTTCGCGGAGTTCTTCCGCCGACCGGGGGAGGAGGGGGGTGAGGCGTCCGAGGCGGGTGGTGCCGCCGCGGCGGCGCTGGCCGGCGAGCGCGGGCTGACCGACGCGATGGGCCAGCTCAACCACGCCCGGGGCGGGCGGGTGCGGAGCGGCGACGCGGGTGAGGCGGGCACGGGGCGGTTGCCGCGCGCCGAGGACGCGGCGCGAGCCATTTCGGATCACTTACGCGCCGGACGCGTGGTAGATGCCCAAGAGGGCGGCCTGGTCCACGGTTCCCCGCTGTTCCCCGCACAGATCGGCCGGTCGGAAGGGGACGAAACCGTGCCGGAGGTGCCTACCACGCACCACACGCGTAAACGACCCGGGGTCGAGGATCCCGGCACCTGGGTCGGTGCCCCCGATTCCCCACCGTCAATCCGGCCGGGCGGGCACGACGACGACGAGGGCGGCCCCGGCGACACGCCTGCCAGCGTCCGCTGGCTGCGGGCCGGACGGGGGACGGGCTACGGGCCACCAGAGTCGCCGGCGAGGGCCACGGACCGGCTCGGCAGACCGAGCCACTGGGACACGCACGCGAACCAGGACCTGCACGCGAACCAGAGCTCGGTAGCGCGCGTCGACCCGCGCCCGGAGCCCCAACCGCGCGGCGGCAGCACCCGGGGCCTCTCGGACTGGGAGCGCTGGCTCGAGTTCTGCGCCCGGATCGACGGCTTCCCGCGGCACCTGTCCATCCACAGCGGAGGGATGCTGATCACCGCCGCGCCACTCATAGACATCGCTCCGCTCGAGCGGGCGACCATGCCTGGCCGGGTCGTGGCCCAGTACGACAAGCGTGACGTCGAGACGCTCAAGCTCATCAAGCTGGACCTGCTGGGCCTCGGGATGCTGGCGGCGATGGACGAGACGCTCCAGCTGATCGAGCACGACTGCGCCGTGTGCCTCGACATGGACCGCCTGCCCGAGGAGATCACGGAGGTCTTCGCGATGCTCCAGGCGGCCGACACGGTCGGCGTCTTCCAGGTCGAGAGCCGGGCCCAGATGCAGACGCTGCCGAAGTCGCGGCCCAGCTGTCTCGACGACCTCGTGGTCGAGGTCGCGATCATCCGGCCGGGCCCGATTCAGGGCAACGCCGTCCATCCGTACCTGCGCCGCAAGCAGGGCCTCGAGCCCGTCACCTACCTCCACCCGGGCCTCGAGCCGGTCCTCCGCGACAGCCTCGGCGTGATCCTCTACCAGGAGCAGGTGATGCGGATCGCGATCGACGTGGCCGGGTTCACCCCGGCGGGCTCGGACGCGTTCCGGCGGGCGATGGGCACCTGGCGCTCGGAGCGCGAGATGGAGAAGCTCCACGCAGCGTTCGTCGAGGGCTGTATCCGCGAGCAGGGCCTGCCCCGCGATGATGCCGAGGAGCTCTTCCGGCAGTGCGCTGCGTTCGCGAGCTTCGGCTTCGCGAAGTCGCACGCGGCCGCCTTCGCCCGAACGGCCTACGAATCGGCATTCCTGAAGCTGTTCTACCCGGCCCAGTTCCTGGTCGGGCTGATCAACGCGCAGCCGATGGGCTTCTACCCGGTCGAGGTGCTCGTCAACGACGCCAAGCGCCACGGGGTGACGGTCCTGCCGGCCGACGTCAACGCCTCGCGCTACCGGACCACGACCGAATGGGTCGGGCGGCCCGGCTGGGCGATGGCCGGCACGGTCGGCGACGACGGGTTCCACGACGGCGATCCGGGCGAGCCGCTGAACGCGAGCTTCGCTCGCGACGCGACAGGGCCCATCGCAGATCCGAGACCGCGTCCCGTCCGCTCGCCGGCCTGCTTCATGCCCAACGCCGCCGCGCGCGATCGGTGGGCGGCCGAGGGCGCAGCCGGCTGGGGCGTTCGCCTCGGGCTGTCGCTCGTGAAGGGGATCGGCGAGCAGCACGAGGCGCTCCTCGATGCCGAGCTCGACCGTGGCCCGTACACCGGCCTGGCGGACGTCGTCGAGCGGACGGGGCTGCCGGAGGAGGTGATCGAGCGGCTGATCCGGGTCGGGGCGATGGACTCGTTCGGGCGGCCGCGACGGGAGCTGCTCTGGCAGCTCCGGGAGATCGCCGGCGCTGCGCGAGGAGGAGTGGACGGCCGGCGGGTGCGGGGGCGGGTCGCCGCCGGTCC
>JACDAV010000390.1 GCA_013695255.1 Chloroflexota bacterium | reverse complement strand
CGGACCTCGTGCTGCTCCGCGGAGCGGGCGAGCCGGATGCGTTGCCCACGGCCGAGCCGCGGCTCCGGCGGTCGATCGCGCTGGCCTACGACCGGACCGAGCCCTCAGCCGAGGAGCTGGAGGAGCTGGCAGAGCCATGGCGCCCGTATCGCACCTGGGTCGCGGTGCTGCTGCGCACGGCGCTCGAGGACGAGACGAGGGAGATCCGCGGGACCGAGCGAGGCCGTGCCCGCGCCTGAGGTGGAACCGCTCCACCCACCCTCAGCACCGTCGGTCATCGATGCGGCCGGGCATACGATTGGGTGGAGCAAGGCCCCAGGCGCTTCCCCGAACCAAACCGGCGGTCTGCGCCCCGCGCGAGCTCGGGACGCAGCGCGGCCGCCGGCGACGAGCGCCGGCGGCCGCCTTTCCGTTTCGCCGGTGGCTTACAGGAAGCGCATCACGATCGGGCAGTTCACGACGATGCCGGTGGACCCGAACTGGGCTCCGCGGGGTCCGGTGATGAAGCCGCGTCGGACGAACTCGAGCAACTGAAACTCGTCGATCTGGCGAGACCGATAATCCTTGGCGATCGCCTCCTTGGTCCATACGCCGAGGTTGACGTCCCACAGCGGGCTGTAATCGAGCGCCAGCGTCGGGATCCCGCCGATGACGTGGAGCGGCGGGAGCGGCTTGCCGTCCTTGCCAATGTCCGACAGTGCACTGTTGAGGCCCTGGCGCTGCGGATTGTCGGCGCCCGTCGGCCCGTTGACGATCGGGAACAGACGCTCGACCGCGGAGAACGCTCCGTCGTCACTGCCGACCCCGATGTCGCCAAGGGTGCGGGCGAACGTGCCGTTGTCGAGCGCAGCGACCACCGGATCCGAGGCCTCCGTGCTGATGTAGGCGGATGCCCGCCCGAAGCTGAAGATCGGCGTCATCTGGAGGGTGACCGTGCCGCCGGCGCGCCCCTCCGGGCAGATCTCCAGGACGCGGTCGTGGACACGGCTGTAGTCGACCATGCCCTTGCAGAAGCTGATCTTGTCGGCTTCGACGCCGAAGGCGATGACCGGGGCGTTGTAGATGTGCCCGCCGGCATTGTCGATCTTGACCAGGGGGGTGTAGAACCGGTCACCAACGGAGCCCGGCTGGGCGCTCTTGGGCGGGAAGAAATCAGGCGCCTTGCCCGGGACGACGGACCGCCGGGGAGCGAAGTCGACCGCGCCCTGGTCGAAGACGAGGGTTCCGTCCTTCTTGAGGTTGCCGTGGCGGACCGCGGCGCCGGTCTCGGAGTAGGCCAGCTTGGCCGAGAAATTGAGCCCGAGCGCCTCGGCGTTCTTCTCGTCGGTCGTGTCGGTCAGGATGTACCAGACCGGCTTGCCGTTCTTCAGCTCCCCGCGATAGAGCGGCAGCGTGACGGTCATCTTGTCCTGGTCGACGGACCCGGCGCGAAGGAGCTTGACGGGTCCGACCAGTTTCCGGTCGACCTCCGACGGTGGCGGACCCTGGTAGGTCAGGGGAATGCCCGTGCCGGTCGATGACGGAGGGGGCAGGGGATCGACGGCGAAGACCGACATCATGGTCGGGCCCACGAGCAGGGTCGCGGCGGCGATCCCGGCGAGCACGACGAGCGGTCGGCGCTTGGCTGCGTTGGCCATGGCAGGAGTCCTCCTTGGGACGATCTGCGCTCGCAGAGCCGAACTGGCGCGAGGCGCGATGTGCCGTCACTGTCGATCGGTGCCGTGACCGACCCGTGACCATCGCGAAACCGCGAGGGGAACGGTTGGTGAACGCACGGTGAACCGGCCCTCGGCGGCACGAGGATCAGCGCCGGGCGGGGACCCAGAACGCCACGCGGCCGCCGCCGCCCTCCTCGAACCAGATCCGGCCGTCGTGCGCCTCGAGCAGCCCCCGGACGATGGCCAGGCCGAGCCCGGCGCCGCCGCCGCGCGCGGCGGGACGTGCGATCGCGGCCGCGCCGCCGAGCAGCAGCGTGCGCACGTTCGGGTCGAACCCCTTGCCCTCGTCGTGGACCCGGACCACCACGCCACCGTCCGCCTGAGCGAGATCGACCAGGACCTCGCTGTCCTCGGGCGCATGCCGGATCGCATTGTCGAGCAGGTTCCGCATCACCCGCGACATCTCGCTCGTGCCGACGAGCGCCATCGTGCCGTCGGCAGCGCGCACGCGGAGCCGGACGCGCTTCTGAACTGCCACCGGGGCGAGGGCCTCGACCGCCTCGTCCGCGAGCTCGGACAGGTCCGCCACTACCCACTCGAACTCCAGGCCGCCGCCCTCGATCCGGGCCAGAAGGTACAGGTCGTCCACCAGCCGGCGGATGGCCTCCATGTCGGCCCGCATCGCGCTGAAGTACCGAGCGGGATCGGGTGCAAGTCCGTCCTCGATCGCCTCGAGGGCAGCCCGCAGGGCGGTCAGCGGCGATCGCAGGTCGTGCGCGACGGCCGCCAGGAAGGCCTGCCGTGTGGAGTGCGCGTCCGTGCGCGCCGCTTCAAGGGAAACGAGGCGCGCAGCCATCGTGTCGAGCGCACGCGCCGCCTGTCCGATCTCGTCGCTCCGCTCGATGCCGGACCGGGCGTCGAGCTCGCCTCTGGCCAGCCGACCGGCCGTCGCCCGCAGGCGCCGCACGTCGGCCGCCAGCTCGCGTCCGACGGCGTACTCCAACAGGATCCCGAAGGCGGCCCCGACCAGGGACACGATGAGCAGGACGCCGAGCTGCGCGGAGCTCACCATCATCAGCGCAGCAGACAGGGCGATGGTCGCGCCGGCCGTCAGCATCGCCGCCAACGACACGATCAGGATCTCGTGGCGCAGCGAGTCGAAGCGGGCGATCACGCGCGGCAGCAGCACGCCGGCTGCGGACGTGATGACCGCGACCCCCAACAAAATCGCCGGCCCCATGCGCTGTGCGAGCGGGAACTCGCCTGCGAACGCCAGGATGAGGACCGTGCCGGCGAGACCCACGGCGACCGGCGCCAGGGCCAGCGCCCTCATGGGTCGAACCGGTAGCCGACGCCGCGAACCGTCACGATCCAGCGCGGCTCGAGCGGATCGTCCTCGATCTTCTGGCGGATCCGCCGAACGTGGACAGTGACGGTCGAGACATCGCTGAACTCGGACGATGAATCCCAGACATGGTTGAGGAGCTGGCCGCGAGAGAACACCTGGCGCGGAAAGGCGGCAAGGAACGCGAGCAGGTCGAACTCCCGGGCCCGGAAAGGCACCGCCTGACCACGAACGATCACCGTCCGTGACCGTCGGTCGATGACCACACCGTCGAAGTGGAGACGGGAATCGTCGGGCCCGGTTCGGGCACGCCGCAACACCGAGCGTACCCGGGCAACGAGCTCGCGCGGGGAGAAGGGCTTGACGACGTAGTCGTCGGCGCCGAGCTCCAGGCCCACCACCCGCTCCATCTCGTCCGTTCTGCCGGTCACGACGATGACCGGCACGTCGCTCGCTCGGCGAACCTCCCGCAGCAAGGTGAGGCCGTCCATCGTCGGCAGCATCAGGTCGAGGATCAGGAGGTCAGGTGCCTGGGCGAGCAGTCGCCGTGCGGCCGGCTCGTCGGCCGCCGCATCGACCACGTAGCCTTCGCGTTCCAGATAGCGAGAGACGACATCGCGGACCATCGGCTCGTCGTCGATGACGAGGATTCGCTGTCGTCGCCGGGGCTCGACGCCGTCGCTCAACGGCACGGGCGTAGGTTGGCAGGCGGTCGTTCCATCGGATCAGGATACGCAGCGCGCATCGGGCTCTGCAGTCTGCCTTGTCTGCCTTCCGACCTGCCAACCTGCCGCGGGCCGCGCCAGGATCGAGCTCCCGATGGCGCGCCGGATCCGGCCGAACAAGTCCGGCCGCCGCCGCCAGGGTGGCGGCCGCCCGCCGTCCCGCCGTTCAGGCGGCCGCTCGCTCGCCGGCCGCTATCTCCTCGTGCCGGCGATCATCGTGGGGCTTGTGGTGCTGTTCTTCGGACGAAGCCTGACCCATCTCGCCGCGGACGTGCTCTGGTACCGCAGCGTCGGCTACGAGGCCGTGCTGTGGACCCGGCTGGGCGCGCAGCTCGGGCTGCTCGCACTGGGCGCCCTGCTGGCGATCGCGGTGCTGTTCGGGATCCCGTGATCGGGCGTCTCCAGCGGCGCTACCCGGGTCTGCGCCCGGTGCTGTTCCTGTCGACGTTCGAGGCTGCGGCCTGGGCGATCATCGGGGCGCGGATCTCGATCCGCCAGGCCGCCC
>JACDAV010000383.1 GCA_013695255.1 Chloroflexota bacterium | reverse complement strand
GCCCGACGGTGGCGAGCGCATGGTCGAACCGGCGCCCGCCCAGCGCGCCCAGCGCGGTGACGGCGGTCGCACCGCGATGAACCGCCGCGATGACCGCCAGCTCCGTGTCCGACTGGTCCTTGTCGAGTGGGGCGCGCTCGATCGGCACGCCGTCCCGTTGCAGCGCGGCGATGTCATCGGCGTCGAGGGAGTCGCCGTCGCCGACCCACAGGTCGATCGCCAGTCCCAGATCAGCCGCCAGCCGGGCGCCACCGTCGGCCGCCACCACGAGCCCCACGCCCGCGTCCCAACCCGGCCATGCGTCGTCGAGACCGGCGCGGGTCGGTCGGTCGCCGTCGGCCAGCACCAGGGCGTGCACCTCAGGGCTCGGCCGGAGCGCCCGGTGTGGCGCCCAGGACGTCGTCGACCCAGGCCGCGACCGACGGCACGACGACCGACGCACCCGCTGCTCGGAGCTCCTCCGGGTCGCCGAGGATGGAGGCGATCCCGATCGCGCCGGTGCCGACTGCCCGGGCCATGCGCATGTCGTCCGGCGCGTCCCCGACGTACACGGCCGCCTCCGGCCGGTCAGCCAGGCCGAGCTCGCGCAGGACGACGCGCAGCGGCTCGGGGTCCGGCTTGTGAACGGGCAGGTCGTCGCCGAAGACGCGCACCGGCAACAGGTCGCCGAGCCCGGTGCGGTCCAGCTGCGGCTCGACGATCTCGCGGTGGCCGGCGGTCACCAGCCCGAGCCGGCGTCCCGACTCCACCAGCCTGCGCAGCGCCCCCCCGACGCCGCCGAAGGCACGGATCTCCCGCCCGCCGTCGAAGTGTGCCAGCCACTGCGCGTTCGCCTCGTCGAGCCGCTCCGGCGGGATGCCAAGGCGGGCATACATGACCCGCCAGTCCGGCGCGTAGTGGCGTCGGTAGAGCGCCTCGTCGAAGGGCAGCCCGTGGGTGGCGAGGACCGCGACGTTGGCCCGGAACAGCGCACCGAGCGTGTCGACCAGCGTCCCGTCCCAGTCGAGGATGACCGCGTCCATGCGACCGATCCTACCCGCTCCCTCGTGGCGTCCGGCCGGGCGCCGTTCGCCGGCAGGCGCTGGAACCGGTGCTAGACTCCGGCCCCGATGCCGTCATGACCGCCCCCGCGGGCCGCGCCGAGCCACGCAACGCCTCCGTCCAGTACCCCGGCGGCATCCGTGCCCGATGGCGATGGACGGGCAGCGGGCGAGCCGCGGAGGTGTTCGCCCTGAGCGAAGTCGGCGGCGTGCTCACCGACCACGGCCCGATCGTGAGCGCGGCGCCCGACGCGCTCTGCCGCGCGGAGCTTCGCGTCGATACGCCCGCCGGCGGCTGGTCCGCACGCTTCGCCTCCACGATCTTCGACGACCCGGTCGCGGTCTTCTGGGACACGAGCGCGTTGCTGGTGGTGGGCTACGGCTTCCACACGTACGGCCTCGGCGCGCGCACCGGCGAGCTCGCCTGGTCGCACCGGTCGGCGACGCCGCTGGTTGCCGTGATCGGTTCCTCGCGGCTGGCGCACGTCATCGTCCAGGCCGAGATCGAGACGTTCGCGATCGAGCCGGACGGCACCGTCGCCTGGCGCGTGGCCCACTCCGACGTGGTCGCGGCTGCTGAGCTGCTGGGCGGGCGGCTGGTGCTGCGCAGCTTCGGCGGCGAGCTGACGGCGCTCGACGCGGCGACGGGCCGGAAAGCGACCTGACGCCCAGCCGCCTTGGGGACGGCTGGTGGACAACTGCCCACGGCGATCGCCAACTTCGTGGACAACCCGGTTGTGGCGCACCCGACTCTCCGCGTACGGTGGCCGCAGCCCGGAGGGGCCGAGCGACGCTGGTGGCGGAGATCACATCAACGCTCATGCGTCGAGCAGGTTCCTTCGGGTCTCTTCATGCCCGCCGCCCTGGCCGACCCGACGGCTCGCGTAGGATCCCGGCGTGATCCCCCAGCTCGTCCTGCTTGCCGGTCTCGTGCTGCTCGTCGCGGCCTGGGCCGTGCTGCGGTCCTTCGGTTCGCGGCTCCGAGTCGGCCGCCTCATCGCGGCCACCCCGCGGGTCTCCGTCGAGCAGGCGCTGGCCCTGGCCGGCACTGGCGCTGTGCGCTACGTGCGGGTCGACGGTCGGCTGGACAGCGAGGAGGAGTTCGAGGACGCCGACCATCGGCCGCTCGTCTTCCGCCGGACCCGCCTCGAGGCACGGGACGGGCGCGGCTGGCGAACCTTCGAGGACCAGCGCCAGGCGGTGGCCTTCGAGCTCCGGGAGGGGATGGCCGGCATCGCGATCGACGCGGACGCGCTCGACGAGGGCCTGGTGGTCCTGCCACGCGAGTCGGTGGGCACGGCCGGCGACCTGCTCGAGCGAGCGCCGGCGGGCCTGCCGGCCGCAACGCCGGTCCGCGCCCGGATCGAGCAGCTGTCGTCCGTCGAGCACGCGATGGCGCTCGGCGTGCCAGTGCGGGACGGGGCCGCGGTCCGGTTGACCGCCGGGCTGGGCCGCCCGCTCGTGGTGACGACGCTCGAGCCACCCGAGGCGATGCGGATCCTCGCCGCGGGTCGGACGACGGCCCCTCGAGCGGCCGCCACGCTGCTGGCGGCCGGCCTGGTCCTGACCGCGATCGGCTCTGTCTGGCTGATCGTCGAGGCGCTGACCTGATGCGCCGCGCTCCCGCCGCCGCGCTGAGCGTCTGGCTCCTGCTGGTGTTGCTGCCCGCTGCCGTGGCGGGGGCGGAGCCCAGTCCGAGTGCCCGGGGTGGGGACCCGCGCAGCGCCGGCGAAGGGCCGGGGCTGGTGGGCGATCCGCTGTTCGCGCTGGGCCTGGTGATCGCCATCGCGCTGGCCACGATCCTGGTGACCACGGTGTGGGTCCGGATGACGGCCGAGCGCCATCGGCGGAGGCCACCGACCGGGCGTTGATCGGGGTCGGCACGGCGGGGGCCGCCACCCGGCGAACGCCCGCCGGGCGCTCGGTACCTTCGGCCCATTGGCAAGAAGTGTGAGAAGCCTAGGCTCGGCTGGTCGACTTCACATTTCTTGCATCGGTGCCGTGTCCCTTCTCCACTCCCGACCCGCCGACGCGACCCTCTCGGTGGCGAAGGCCGCCCGCATGCTCGGCGTTCACCCCAACACGGTCCGCACCTGGAGCGACGCCGGCCGCCTGCGCTACTACCGGATCAACCCGCGTGGGGACCGGCGCTACCGGATGGGCGACCTGCAGCGCTTCCTCGCCGCTGCGCTGGGGACCGGCCTGCGGCGCCCGACGCCATCGACCGCGACCGCCAGGCGAGCGTCGCGCAGCCAGCCGCACCGCCCGCTCGACGGCCTGCCGGCGGCTGCCGCATCACGCAGCGGCGCTGAGCCCTTCGCAGCCGCCTGGGAGCGGGGGCCGCGGGACGGCCCGGTCGTCGCGGATCTGGCGGCCCTGGCCGCGCGGGCCGTCGACCCCGACGCTCCGACGCTGGACGAGCTCCTCGGCGCCGCGATGCGCTCCGTGAGCGATGGCCTGGCTTGCCCGCTCGCCGTCCTGTGGCAGCTCGAGGGCGAGCGCGTCGTGCCGCGCGCGGCGGCGGGTGCCGGTGCTCGGCGGCTCATTCCCCGGCGAGCGATCGAGGGGACCGTGGGCCGCGCGCTGGCCGACCCGGCACGGCCGGCCACCGCGACGGTCGACCCGGCTC
>JACDAV010000367.1 GCA_013695255.1 Chloroflexota bacterium | reverse complement strand
CGATCCGAAACGCCCGCCGGCGACGAACACGTGACCGACGGCCGTCACCCAGGCCCGGGCCGCCACGTCGGCAGGGTAGCGCCGAAGGACGGCGCCCACAGGAGCAGTTCCCGAGTGTCGATCCTCGCCAACCTCCAAAGCCCCGCCGACCTGCGCGGCATGAACGAGCAGCAGCTCACCCGCCTCGCGGCGGAGATCCGCGAGACGATCATCGCCACGGTCTCGAAGACGGGCGGCCACCTCGGCTCGTCGCTCGGCGTCGTCGAGCTGACCCTCGCCCTGCATCGCCTCCTCGAGTCGCCGCGCGACCGGATCGTGTGGGACACGGGCCACCAGGCCTACCCGCACAAGCTCCTGACCGGCCGCCTCGATCGGTTCGACACGCTCCGCCAGCTCGACGGCATCGGCGGCTTCCCGCGGCGCAGCGAGTCGGCGCACGACGTCTTCGATGGCGGCCATGCCGGCACCGGCCTGTCCGTGGCCGAGGGCCTGGCCGCCGCCCGTGACATCCGCCACGGCCTCGAGCGGATCGCGGTCGTGGTCGGTGACGCGGCCCTCATGAGCGGCCTCAGCCTCGAGGCGCTCAACGACATCGGCCATCGCCGGACGCAGCTCCTCATTGTGCTCAACGACAACGAGATGTCGATCAGTCCGACGGTCGGCGCGTTCTCGCACTACCTGTCACAGATCAAGCTGTCCGGGGCATGGCGCCAGAGCAAGACGGCCTACGACGCGCTCGTCGAGCGGCTGCCGATCATCGGGCCGACGGTCCTGGAGCTGAGCCGGCGGCTTCGACGCTCGGTCGTCAACTTTGCGCAGCCCGGGCAGCTCTTCGAGGACCTCGGGATCACGTACATCGGTCTCGTGCCGGGGCACGACCTGCGGGCGCTCCTCGAGACCTTCGAGCGGGCCCTGCGGCTGCCGGGACCGGTGCTCGTCCACGTGCGGACGCAGAAGGGACGCGGCTTCCGCCCGGCCGAGGCGGACCAGATCGGATTCCACGGGGCCGCGCTGCCGCCGATGACGATCGCACCGAGCGGAAACGGCAGCACCGGGGCGGCAGGTGGCGCTGTGGCCGTGCCGCCCGCGATGCCGACCGAGTCGATGGCCGACGACGCCGCCCCGGCCATCGTGCCGGCCGAGCCGAGGAAGCACCCGAACTACACCGCCGTCTTCGTGTCCGAGCTGATCGAGCTCGCCGCACGCGATCGGCGGCTCGTGGGCATCACGGCCGGCATGCCGACCGGCACGGGCCTGTCGAAGTTCCAGGCACGGTTTCCCGAGCGCTTCTTCGACGTCGGGATCGCGGAGCAGCACGCGATGACGATGGCGACGGGACTCGCGCTGGCGGGCATGCGCCCGGTCGTCGCCCTCTACTCGACCTTCCTCCAGCGAGCCTTCGACCAGGTCGTCCATGACGTCTGCCAGAACGACCAACCGGTGGTCATCGGCGTCGACCGGGCGGGATTGGTCGGCGAGGACGGCACCAGCCACCAGGGCATGTTCACCATCCCGGCCCAGCGGCAATTGCCGAACCTCATCGTGGCCTCGCCGTCGGATGAGCAGGAGGCCCGCCGACTGCTGCGCACGGCCTTCAGCCAGGATCATCCATTCGCCCTGCACTATCCGCGCGACGCCGGCTTCGACCTGCCGGCTGTGGACGCGGCGCCCATCCCGGTGGGCACCGGTGAGGTCCTGCGCGAGGGATCGGAGCTCGTGCTGGTCGGCTTCGGGCCGATCGTCAGGCGCGCCCTGGAAGTCGCTGACCGGCTGAGCGACGAAGGCTGGTCGGTGGCCGTCGTGAATGCCCGCTTCGCCAAGCCGCTCGATAGCCGGCTGATCGCGGCACAGGTGCGCGGCAAGAAGCTGGTGGTGACATTGGAGGAGAGCGTGGTCGTGGGTGGATTCGGGTCCGCGGTCCTGGAGGCGCTGGCCGAGGCAGGTCTCCAGGAACCGGCCCTGCGAGAGGTACCGGTCAGCCTCATCGGTCTGCCCGGTGACCGCTTCGTGGATCATGGCTCTGTGACCGACCTGCGCCGCCTCACGCGCCTCGACGTAGAGGGCCTTGTGGAACAGGTTCACGAAGGGCTGGAAGCGGTGGGCGCGCGGCCGGCCCAGCCCCTCACCGGGGTCGAGGCACGCTCAGCCTGAGTCACGGCGGTCGGGCCACAGCACCGCGCCCGGGTCGGGTCCGCCTCGACCAGTTGCTCGTCGAACGCGGTCTCGCCGAAACGCGTTCGCGGGCCCAGGCGCTGCTACTGGCCGGGCGCGTGCGGGTCGGTCCTGCCGAAGCGGCACGGACGGACCGGAAGCCGGGTGAGCAGGTCGCCCACGATCTGCATATCGCGTTGGTGGAACGCGCGCCGTTCGTGTCGCGCGGCGGCGAGAAGCTCTGCGGCGCGCTGGACGCGTTCGGAGTCGATCCCACCGACCGTGTCTGTCTCGACGTCGGCGCCTCGACCGGTGGCTTCACCGACTGTCTGCTGCAACGCGGTGCGAGACGAGTCTATGCTCTGGACGTGGGTCGCGGGCAGCTTGCCGAGTCACTGCGCATCGACGCGCGGGTGGTTTCCCTGGAGCGGACGCACGTTCGCCGGCTGCTGCCTGCCGATCCGGAGGCCGTGCGGCTACCGGAGCCCGTCAGCCTGGCGGTCATCGATGTCTCCTTCATCTCCCTCACGCGGGTGATGCATGCCGTGCTCGGTGCCGTGCGGCCCGGCGGGACCGTGGTAGCC